>DATADQ010000092.1:0-11990 GCA_036258455.1 Nitrososphaeraceae archaeon
ATAATTGGAGCTGGTGGACTAGGACTTATGTCTGTTCAATTAGCCAAAGCAATAACCAATTCCAGAATTATAGTAGTAGATGTAGATGATAAAAGATTATCGGAAGCAAAAAAACTTGGTGCTCATGAAGTGATAAATTCTTCCAAAGCAGATCCTGTTGAAGATATCAAAAGACTTACTAATTTCCTGGGAGCAGAAGCGGTAATAGACTTTGTAAACAATAATCGCACTGCACCCATTTCAATTAATATGTTGAGAAAGAGGGGCAAGCTCGTGATGGTTGGACTCTTTGGTGGCGCCCTTGAATTGAGTCTGCCTATCGTACCTCTGAGGGGTCTTACCATTACAGGTGCATATACTGGGAGCTTCAATGACCTAGTCGAACTCGTCAATTTATCCAAGATGGGGGCAATTAGATCTGTAGTTAATAGAACATACAAGCTGGATGAAGCAAATCAAGCTCTTGAAGATCTACGTTCAGGAAAAATAGTGGGAAGGGCAGTATTGAATCCGAACAATTAAATGTTTTGTCAATATACATAACATCTCAATTTTTCTGAAGCTCCAATTTACTTATCTTATGTACTATTATATAATTTTATTTTTCTAATTAAATTTACTATAAAGAGTAACACTATTTACAATAGATAAGTATCGTAAATATTTTATAAAGAGTATTATGTTTAACTGACTCATAACGTATTATAGGTACAAATTTTAGTCTTGCATAAATAATATGTAATAAGATAATTCTACGATGATTCATCATTATAATTTAATATACTATATTTTCCTGACGAATATTGACTTAGAATATTATTCTGGTTATACTTCTAATGTAAAAAGCGAAAGATGTGTGGGGGAATAAAAGTTGTCAAGAATTTTTGCCAGATCAATATTGGTCTTATTTATAGTATCTGGCTTTATATTTTCACAATCAATTCATCCTTCCTCTGCTACTGATGTTACAAGCTCCATGTGCATTGACACAAATATCACCGGTCTTTCTGCTAGCGGAAGCAACCAAAATTTCCTTCCAAACTACGTAATTGACAATAAGTTCAATACGCTATGGTCTAATTATGGTAAAGGTTCATGGATACAACTGGACTTAGGATCGAGTAAAAATATATGTAGCATAAATATTGCATGGTACAAGGGCGATGTCAGACAGAATAATTTTGTTATCTCTACTTCTACAGATGGCAGTTCATACAAAAACGTATTAGCCACAAAGAGTAGCGGTAACACTCTCTCATTTGAAAAATATGAGGTCCCCAACACATTGGCACGATATGTAAAGATAACTGTAAATGGTAACACTCAAAATGATTATGCAAGTATTACTGAAGCTAGAGTACAAACAAGCTCGTTGAATCAACCACAGCAAATTCAGTGTACTACTACAAGTATTAGTAGTGTTAAACCATCTGCGAGTCAAATAGGCTTTCCACCTTCAAATGTCCTCGATAATAATCTCCAGACAAGATGGTCTAACAATGGTAAGGGTTCATGGATACAACTGGATTTAGGATCGAGTAAAAATATTTGTAGCATAAATATTGCATGGTACAAAGGCAACGAGAGACAGAATAATTTTGTTATTTCTACTTCCAAGGATGGCAGCACATATACAAATGTACTTGAGAGTAAGAGTAGCGGTACTACGCTAAACCTGGAAAAATATGAGCTCCCCGTCACTAATGCACGGTATGTAAAGATGACTGTAAATGGTAACACTCAAAATGATTGGGCAAGTATTACTGAAGCTAAAGTAAGTATACAAAATACGAGTACTACGCCACCACCATCAACAGGAGGAGATGGAGGATCAGGAGATAATACTGGTGCTGGTGACGGAGTGAAGATGATTTATCCTACACTATCAGGTGGAGAAACATGGTTCTTCAATCCTACAAATCCTGACGATGGACAGTTTGATAGAAACGGTGCCCAAATTACCAAAAATGGTGATGGTAGCTGGCATCTTAAACCTGGGACTACAAGAATGCTAGCTTTCACAAAGAGTTCAGGATTTCCATCTGATGAAGTCAGGTCAAGTCTACCAACATACGATTATTCAAGATTGGCCCAAACTGGATACTTTTACAAACCCACAGACTGGAAGAATATTGAAATAACAATCTACGTTAAAGTTCTGTCAACTTCTGGTGGTGGAGACGAAATTTCCCTGGTTTCTAGAAGTGTTAGGCATAGTACAAACGTACATGAAGGATGCGGTGGCTCATCATATCACAATAATATTGATTTTACTAATGGAAAATTCAAATTTAAAAAAGAGATGTGGCATGTAAACTATGACATAAAACCATACTCTGGAATAACGATTGGTTCAACCATGAATAAATGGATTGGGTTTAAGGGCATTGTGTATAACCTGCCCGATGGTAGTGTTAAACTTGAATCTTATGTTGATAAAGATAATAACAATAATTGGCAGAAGGCCACAGAACTTGTAGATAAAGGCAATTGGGGCGATGACATGACGCATTGCGATGCAAGAACAAATGGGGCAGCCATTACTTGGGGCTCTCCCATGACAATATTCAAGTCAAATGGAGTGACCTATGATTTTAAGAAATTCTCTGTTAGACAAATTGTTCCTCCGGCTTGAAACAATAAAATCTATTTTAACATGACGTACCAATAGAACCACTCGTATATCTGCAAATATTAAATTGTAACCTTATCTTGTAACACTAAATTTCAACAAATCTTTTTTGAGTGTTCAGAAATATCATGTTGGTCTATATACTACAAAAAATAAATTTCATAAGTTGTCAGCATGCAAAAATAATAATCAACGCATTGTTGTAATTATCAAGAATTAATGGATGTAAAACAACCAATTGAATTCATCTATGATACTAGCTTTTTTATTCAGCACTTAACGCTTGTGACAAGGTGGCATTAGTTTAATATATAAATTTGACGTAATGTATGTCAATGAGTAGCATGAGAAATATTGATGCTAGGAACATAGGCTTGAGGAATATCGTTGTGGCAGATACAAGGATATGTTCAATTGACGGCGAACGGGGCGAGTTAATTTACCGTGGTTATGATATTTTAGACCTTGTAACTCATTCAACTTTTGAAGAAACTTCATATCTCTTGCTCTTCGGTGACCTTCCAACAAAGGAAGAGTTGTCTGCCTTTACTTTAGATATTAAAGAAAACCGGGAAATTCCTGAAGGCTTGTACCGAAATTTGAAAAACAGGCCCGTCACAGCTTCTCCGATGGATGTACTTCAATCGTGTATTTCCCAGTTGCCTGATTTTGATTTGGATATTCAAGATGATTCACGCGAGATGAATATCAAAAGAGCCAAAATGCTGATTTCAAAGATCCCAACTATTGTTGCTGTTTGGGATAGGATCAGAAATGGGAAAGAAATTATTAAACCGTCTAATCAAATGACAAATGCAGAAAATTTCTTGTACATGCTATTTGGTACTAAACCAAAACATGAAGAAGCGAAAATATTTGATATTTGTTTGATACTTCATGCAGAACATAGTTTTAATGCTTCAACATTTGCAGCAAGAGAAGTGGCATCGACAAAGGCCCATATTTATGCATCAACAACTGGTGCGATAGCAGCATTATCAGGGTCATTACATGGAGGTGCGAATACGCAAGTCATGAAAATGCTATTAGAAATTGGGAAGATAGAGAATGTTGACAAATGGGTAGTTGGGAAACTAGAACACGGTGACAAAATTATGGGAATGGGACATGCAGTCTACAAGACTACAGACCCTAGAGCAGAAGTTCTATATCGGTTATCAAAGACGGTGAACAAGGAACGCCATACTCCATGGTTTGATATGACAGATCAGATTGAAAAGACGACCAAAAAATATTTACTGGAAACTAGAAAACAATCAATTTATCCAAACGTAGACCTGTACAGTGCTTCACTTTATTACAGCTTGGGCATTCCTATGGATCTATTTACACCCATTTTTGCCATTGCGAGAATTTCTGGTTGGGCATCTCATGTGATAGAAGAAAAATTTGCCGAGGCGGCTCCGAAGCCAGCACTTTATCGACCAAAGGCAGAATATGTAGGAAGATATTGTGGACCGTTGGGTTGTGAATATAATCCAATAGATAAGCGGTTCACATAATTTGCGGAAGGTCAGTAATTTGTGATTTTTTCCAATTTTTTGTTCATTTTCCTTGCCCTCGAGAGTTAATTATGATCCAGACAATGCTTTAAATTGAGAAAATTTGTGGAAGTTATCTAACGGTGGGGTGGCAGAGCGGCTATGCGTTCGCCTGCAGAATGACTATGAAGTTAGCGAATTTATAAGGGTTCGAATCCCTTCCCCACCTCACAGATTAAATCCAAGTTGGCAGACTTTTTTCCATTCATCCAATGTCTGAAACTCAAGATAATGTCTTAAAAATAAGATACTTCAAATAAATAATATATAATTTGCACAAAATCTGTATGCTAGGTTGGGCGCAAGTCCATTATTTTAAAAAATTTTTAAATAATATGGATTGGATAGATAAGTGTTATTGCCAAATCTAGATCAGGAAACATACTCAATCCACTTTGCACGATTTGCTGCAAAGTTAGAAAAACATCTCTTAAATCACGGAGTATCCTGTAGTGAAGCTGATGTCATAATAGAAGATAGTTCCACTTTCTTTTTTGACAAATTGAATAAACCAAAAAAGGCATTCTTGAAATTATTCAAAAGGCAAGACCCAATGTCATTATTCATAGAATCCGCGAGCGAGGCCCTCGAAAAACATATCCCTGAAGCTCAGAAAACTTTTGGGTCCTACAGGGCAATTGAAGATTGTCTGAAATGATTGAATTCATTTAGTAAATGAATTGAACAGAAAAAATGCTCTTATCTGGATTGGATAAGAGTTTTGTATCATAATTGGACCGTATAAAGGAAATTATATAAAATAAAATGGGGCCGAAGGGATGTATTCTGTTGCGTTTTAACTCACAACATTTGAACCCTCGATCCACGGGTTTCATTCTCTAATAAGCCCTGTTTGTTAGATCTGGAGCCCGTTGCGATGCCTGGCTTCGCTACGACCCCACATGAGCACCGCTTTTTAATGGTTCTAAAATTCAGTGTATAAGTTTTGCGACCCCAGATCATGCAGATCATGATCTTAAATTTGGTAAGTTCAATTGCAATCAAATTGCACTCGCCAATTAGATCTAATTTGTAGATGGTAATAAAAGATCAATAACATCAAAAAACAGAGTGAAAATCTCTTTTCATTAGTATTTATTTGCATATTTTCTTTTAAATATTGGTATTGCAATATCCTACTCTCTTCTTCATATATGTGGCAAAAAATGAAGAATGGGTCAGATTGCAAAATGAAGACTGGTACTATATTTCTCTGATGTCACGATTTTTTCATCAATGGATAAAAAGATCCTTTGACGTAAATCTGAAGGTCAAGGCTGATATCCTTCCTGTGATTCCTGGAAGGATATTTGATAGAATTTCAATCTCATATCTATCGAGAGATCATGTTGACAGGGATAAGACAACTTACCACTTTTACCTCACTTATTTCAAACCGTTTTGGACGGATTGCAGAACAGAAGGATATTCTTCAGAAAATTTTGGAGTTGCTTATTGGGAAAGGTCCAAACACCCCCTTTCTGACTGGGAGAGAAGTAAATTTTACGCAGATAAAAATTGTCAAAAGGTATCACATGTTTTGAGTCATGAGATATTAAGAATGAAGGGAGAACCAAGAAAAGTATATTTCGACGGTGTACATGAATTATGGGACAAACACATGTATGGTTTGTTGCCATTCCAATATTTTAATAATAGATTTGAGCGAGTTTCAAATAAGGATTCATACATTTTTGCAGCTATAGATCCACAGAGAATCAAAACTTGAATAGTCTTTTTTCTGGTCAGAAATGATTATCAAATACATTGACAAAATAATAAAAGTTGGTGCAGTATGTTCTCTAATAGGAACTTTTATTTTGATTTTACTAGTTCTAATAATAGTCATTTTTCCAGTTCAAAAAAATTGCACCAATGATAGAGAGGATTGCCAGTACATCTCGTCAGCTCCCAGCATATTAACAAAAGTGGTATCTCCTCACACTTTGGTCATATCACTACTTACAATTGCTGCAGGAATATCGATTTTCAGATTTGGTACATGGTATAAATTAAAAAGAGCAAATTTGTAGTTTTTCAAATCCTTATCAAGAATTTACTTTGTATCAATAAATTAGTCAATGTAACATGGGAATTATCTAGCAATGATAAATCCGTATGTCCTGTACTGGAAAATTTTGTTATAATATTTTTTTACCTGGATTCATAATTTGTTTATCATCAAATATCAATTTTATTTGTTTGAAAACATTATATATTATTGGCCCATACATCATGGGGATATATTTTGTTCTAAGTAGTCCGTCTCCATGTTCTCCTGAAATGGAACCATGAACCTTAGCAATATAGCTGAATACCTTATACGCTATCGTGTCCATCAATGATTTATAACGTTTTGAATTAATATCAATAATAGGCCTGAGGTGCAAGTTGCCATTTCCGGCGTGTCCATAAATTACATAATCAAGTTTATGTGTAGCAAGTAATCTTAAGAGAAAAATCAGGTAACCATGCAAAATTTCTGGATGAACTACTGTGTCTTCTATAATTGCTGCTGGTTTTCTTGAACCTATCCCCTTTTTTATGGCACTGTTTAGTGAATTTTTTCTTTCGTTCCATGCTCTATCTACACTTTTTTGGTCATGCCCGGTTTCGAGAATTTTTGCTTTTTTTCGTAAATTACCTTCAAATTTGTGAACTCTGTCATAAAGAGAACTATTATTGCCATAAAATTCTACAAACATTATGCAGGAATTTCCATCACCTGAATCATCAACCTTCCAGTCCGTCATGATAGCTCCTCTATCCAATAATTCCATTGCAACGGGTTGATATTCCAGAATAGATGGTACTGCCAAAGCGGCTTTGAAAATATTTTCAAACTTAAGTATAATAAGCGACTTTTTTTCTGGAATGTCTAGAATTGTTATTTTACTGCTCGTAATTATGCCTAAACTTCCTTCTGATGCAAGAAATATCTTTTGCGGGTATACGTGATTATTGTTATTTTCAAAAATCGCATCTAAACGGTATCCGCTTGAATTCTTACTTACATTCGGATAATACTTTTTAATGTCAATATCAAGTGATAAAATAAATTTCAACATTTTACTAACTTTTTCATCGTAGTTTTTTTGATCTGCAAATCCCATCATTCCATTGCTATATACTAGCTCAACTCCTTGCACATAGTTGATAATACTTCCGTACCCTAGCCCATGCGGCCCACTCGAATTGTTAGATAGCATTCCACCAATTGTACAATAGTTACTACTTGCAGGATCTGGGGGAATAAATTTGCACTTTTTTGCAAGTTCCTTATCTAATACTGTCTTCACAACTCCGGGTTGAACGATAACATAGTCTTCACCAATTTCTAGGATTTTGTTCATTTTTCTAGTAAAATCTAGTATGATACCATCAGACAATGACTGTCCTAGCAGTCCTGTGCCAGCCCCTCTGCAAGTTATTGGTATCCCGTGGGTATAGGCGTAACTACATAATTTCTGAACATCATGTTCATCAGAGGGAAAATTAACGGCTAGAGGTTTAACTATACAATGGCTAGCATCTACTGAATAAATCGTCCTTGTCCAATCATCATTGAATATATCAGATAGCCCGATCTTCCTTAGTTCAGAAATATCAGTTTCACTCAATAGTAGTCTTATATTACTAAACGCGGATTTTAAGCAATTCGGATTGATAAGTTATTTAGCTTAACGTAGAGCTTCGTAGAAGTTAAAATGCTACTGGTCAATTGAAATATCATTACACATTAAGAAAAATACAATTTACTTACATTGAAATTTCCGTTTCTGGACTTGATTTTTTACCCTTTATTTTTCTGTAAAACCAAAGTTTTAATGCAAAATATGCGCCATAGATGACTGTTTTTGCTTTCATACAAGGAACTAGCTTAAACTTGTATTTATTACTTTTATCCGACTTCTATCAATTATTTGCAAAAATAAACTCGACAAGAAAGCAGATAACAATATCAATGATGGATTTGATTTGGTGCATTAATTGGCAAGTAATAGTTATTTTGTGATCGTTATTGTGTTAGATTCTTGAGGAATAATCGTATGCTCTGCTTGAACTACTATTCTGTTGCTTCCTTCGACCAAAATTGGATAAGCATGAACGTTCTTCTTTTTTACTAGGATTTCTAGCAAGGTGTGTGCTTCTTTTTCTTCATATTCATTAACAATCCATCTTAATGCAAATGGTAAAGTTTTAAATTTAATCCATAAATATTCTAGAAAATCATCTACCTTTTGATCTTTTGTCCTTTTTCGTGATCCAATTCCAAAAATATTTTTGATTTTTCCTTCATAAACAATACCCTGACCCTCCTTTGTTGTCACAAATGGTTCTATTGCATATACATTATTTACAGACAAATTGAAGGAATGACCAATTGTCCAAATGTTTGGGATAGACTTCCCGGCGTGAATGGTATATCGTTCAAGCGAGTGCCCACTCAGATTCTGAATTGGTTTACATCCATATTTTGTAATTGTCTTTTCTATTACTCTTCCTATGTCAGAAACCCTTGTATTGGATTTTGCAATGCCTATCGCTTCGTCAAGTGCTCTTTCAGCAGTATCGATTAAATTTTGATACTTGCTGTCATAAGTCACTGTCACAGCTGTATCGGCGATATAGCCGTCAATATGTACTCCGACGTCTATTTTGAGTACGTCGGTATTTTTGATGGTTATGGGATCGTTAGGTACTGCCGTATAATGTGCTGCGATATCATTGATACTGACATTAACTGGAAATGCTGGTTCTCCACCATTTTTGAATATCTCTTGTTCAATGTCATTACATATTTCACTTAGAGTTTTGCCGGTATGGTCTTTAATCCTAGCATATTCTCTAACCTGGGAAGCTATTTTTCCGGCCTTGACATAATTGTCGAAGATATCCAACTCTTAAAATTCAAAGTTAAAGATATTTAGAGATATTGATGATACCTTACTTAATTGTAAAATATCTAGAGAAATTTCAAATTATTTCAGGAACAATATGACTAGTTAAAATACCCTAGATTCGATGGAACTTCAGCTATTCACTCAATATCTCAAAGTTAAAATTATACTCCGAACATCGCAATTGCTGAACCTTGAACATGGGGCCGTCGTCTAGCTTGGTATGATGCCAGCCTTGGGCGCTGGAGGCCGCCGGTTCAAATCCGGCCGACCCCATTTTGACTAGTTACTATTTTTGATATCATTGTTAATAAAATATTCCAGAATGTTTTCTACTATGACATTTGATTAATCAAAAAAATCAACATCGTTTAGTTAACCGTAGCTAGAATACAGTAATCTGAGTTTATCTTTGAGTCTATTTGCCAATTTGTCGGAAATTTTTCTCTGGTATTCATCCACTTTGATTGGGTTATTTTGTGTAAATAAAAATGGTCCGTACGCATAGCTGTTATTTGTGGTAGGTACCTCGGGTTCTGCCGAAGAAATTATGGAAGTAATGTATGAGCTGAGCGCATTTGTGTCTTCATTTTCACTAATATTGGATAGAATCTTTCCAATTTTTTTTGGATCCAATTTTCTATATCCGAATGGCATGTGCGTGTTATTATTGAACTTGACAGGGTCTACATCAACCTTCGTACCAACAATTAACGGATAGGGCTTGTAAATAGAATCAATCTTTAGCTGCCAAACTTCATTTGGATTGCTTACTATAGCATCGTAAAAGTTTCCATTCATTTGAGAGACAGAAACCACAAATTTCCAGTTACGAGAATTTGCAGAATATCTTTCAAACAGGTTCGTTGCAAGGTTGTTTCCTTCCATTATATCCAATTTAGATGAAATTTAACAGTTGGCAAATATGAGTCTTGTTTTTTAATTCACATAATAGATAAATTAAATATACTATAATTAATTCCATAAGAGTAAGACTGTAATCTTCACTATCGATATTATTACCATTGTTATTACTAACTTAGTTGTGATTGTCTCTTTTTTCTTTTTCTTTGGTTGTTGTTTTGGTTGCTCTATAAGTTCATCACGATTAATAGAATACAATGAATCCTCAGTGTCGATATATGGTTTCAATATTTTTATAATGCCGTAATAAACATCTGCTGTGAAAAGGGCATTCCTTAGTACACTCGCAGTAGTCTTATTTTTGACAGTGGGAGTTGGTTGGTTATCGCATAATCTGATATACTCGTAACAGCAAATCAGATCGCGAAGTGTGATCCCGCTTATCCTGATTTTTGTATAAAGTCACCACCTCCTGACCTAAATTGTTCCGATGTTTCAGAAGATTTTAAGGTCTTACCACCAGACCCGCATGGATTTGACACTGACGGAGACGGTATAGGTTGTGAAAGTTCAGAGCCAGAACCGTAAGTAATAGGCATTAAAAATTATTGAAGTTTGTTTGTTAGATCCATAAGAGTAATACAGCAATCTTTACTATCGCTATTACTACCATTGTTATTACCAACTTTGTTGTGATAATCTCTTTTTGTCTGGGTTGCTGTTTCGGTTTTGCTTCATTATTATGATCATGATTAATCGAGTAAAAGGGATCGTCCGTATCTAAATAGGGCTTCATTTTATTATCTCCTTTGTCATTTGTATTGAATTAAGATTTTCGCCGTCTACACGATAACCTTTATCTAAAAAATATTGCATTATTTCGGCAACGTGCGAACATTGACCCTTTTGATAATCCCAAACATATCTATATTTGTTGATTATGACAGTATCACCAATTGTATAACCCTTAGAGTATGATATACACCCGTCCTCAACCAAAATATCAGACCCTTCCAATACTGTTTGACCATGAGCAAAATTGGATAATAAAACAAGTCCAATTGTCAGACTAATAGCAATACTTGCCAGCGATATCATTGTCCATTTTTCAAAGTCATAGCAGAGACTCCGAGCAAAAATATGAAGGCGTGGGTTTTAGGTCATTAATTAGTAGTATGACCAAGACACTTGACTGTTCCTGAAAATACATGATTTAGACCGCTAATAGTCTCGTAATGTATCTTATGCTGATTATTGGTGCCGCAATTTCCAGTTATTATTATGTTCTTGGGGACTTTAGTCTGGCATATTCCATCATGAGTTTCTTTTCCTTTCAATTCGTAAGTTTTACCGTTGGTTTTTCCTTCATGAATATACCCACCCTTGTTTTCAGCACCCGTAAAAGGTGATGCTATATCCCAGTAACCATGTAGGGTTCCCATCCGAGTATGTGCTGAAAACTGTAGACCATTTGTATGCTTAGCACCCCCTGTAGAACAAGTTATCTTCTGGGGATCGCTTTGTCCGTTCACAATTGCGCCCCCAACGAATGCCGTGGCGGTGCTCGTTAAATTACCCGCTTCGACGGTCATGGCGCGTAAAAGTGCCGGCCCTGCTATCATACCTATTGCAATACTTCCTATCACTATCAGTGTGCTGAACTTTAGTTTCAACTGTATGCTCATTCTAAATTTTCTTTTCTGCGGAAATATATAAGGATTTTACTAATTACAGAGAATGCTTATATAAAACGCTGGGTGAGTTGTAACGATGAAATGGAACAGTAGGCATTGCAAAATGAGTATTGGTATGGTACTTTTAGGAATGTTCTTGGTCACCATAAGTATGAACAGCCAAACTTACGCTCAAGGATCATCAGTAGATGTGGATAAACTAAAGCAGATCCTGAACGCTACTAGGACAGCCCTTGAAGCAAATGATATACCTGGTGCATTGACTCAATTGGACATGGCCGAAGGTAATTTAACGAGCACTGCCAACATGACAAATTCAACTTCGTAACCTCACGTG
>DATADQ010000093.1:0-2452 GCA_036258455.1 Nitrososphaeraceae archaeon
GAGAATGAAAATGACGATCGTAGTGACGATAATACCAATGACATCAGCACCGGTGAGCAGGAATTTAATTGCTGGAACCACGCTCAACAAGCGGGCGATGATGCAACCGCCGAAGATGATGCATTCCGCGGTCTGAGTGAAAGTGAATAAAGACAGCAATTGTAAGTAACAGGTAACGATGTGTTACCACCCAATACTTTTTTTCTATAGTTAAAAACAGATAGATACGTGAGTAATTAATTTATTTTATATCGTATCCTCCCAGACTTAGTCTTAGTGCGTCAAGCGAATCACTTTATGAAGTTTGTTGCTTATCCAAAGAATATTCTTTTGCTTGTGCAGTTCTTAATGATATGACAAGTTTTTTATTTTTCTATATTTTGCTGTCATATTTCCCCGTTACATTAAGTGTGTCTGATTGAGTATTATATTATATGTTCCTTCTACATAGTAATAATATGAAGCATCAACATCCTCTTTTTTTCGTTTTCCCAAACTGGTAAAGTCTTCCGAGCATTTGTATATAGTATGACATTTCATATCACGTTTATATTTGAGTAAATTCTAATAACTAAAATGATAGTTCAGAATGTATCTTTGGATTTTGTTTATGACTTTGCTCCGCCCTGCTGACAGGATGATAGAATGAGAATACTTCACTTATCAGATGATGGACTGCCAGATTGGAGAGTTGAAAAAGCTGCACTGACTGCAAAGAAGAATGGACATGATATATTTTTTGGGGGAAGATTGAACAGCAATAGTCATTCTACTGTATTTTCAGAAATATATCCAATTAAGTGGAGTGCTGGTGCAATGATAGGTGTTCCCTACTTTTACCATCGTGTTAAGAAACAGATAAAGCAATTGGTAAAAATCATTAGGCCCGATATTGTCCATTCACACAATATTGGTTCAGCTAAAGTATCGTACGACCTTGGTCTTCCCACAGTATTTGATGATCATGAATATTTCAGAATGCTTTCTTTGGTCAATGCTGAAAGTATAAAGCTTCATGACAGTAGTCAGAGGTACTCTGGAATTAATAGAACCATTCATAGTATAAAATTAGGCTTTATCTCGCGACGGAGCATTTCGAATTGGACTAAATGGGAAAGAGAATTGGTTTCTTCGGTGCCCACAATAACTGTTTCAGAACAGATTGCATATGAATTAAGGAAAGTTAGAGCAGGAAGTACTAAGGACATATTTGTAGTACCTAACTTTCCATTGGAAGTCGAAACAACCGAATTTAGGGAACCTCAATTCCATGAAAAATTATTATGCGTTTATGCAGGAGGTGACAGTAAATTTAAACAAGCCACCAATAGGGATATCTCCGGTCTACCCAATCTATTTATGAGCCAGGACATTGGGAATTTGACAATTATAGGATGGGAGCCAGTGTCATCAGAAAAATTCAAGGCAACTGGATTCCTTCCAAGAGAAAGGATGTTCCATGAAATGATGAATGGTTCAATAGGATTGATACCCTGGAAGAGACACTGGTCTCATCCTTTTTTGAACCCAAATAAGGCATATGAATATGCACATGCAGGATTATTTGTCATGGTAACTTCAGATCTAACGTCCGTTCTTCAGACCTTGGGAGATAATTGCCTAACTTTCGAAGACTATGATGATTTGGCTTTGAAATTACAGCATCTAAAATCAAACATGGATGAATTATACAGAAAACGACTCAATTTATTCAACTATGCTAAAACGAATCTAATCTGGGAAAAATATGAGAGCAACATCATGAGTGCCTATAATTCGGCTTGAATTGTTACTAAAATTATTCATAAAGTGTGGCCTCAATATTTGTGTAGATAACGAGACGAAAATTCTTGAAGTTGATGTTTCACAACGAATGTTTTGAACTCCATTCAAATGTAATGAACATTTTGTACCAGATTTCAAGACTTAATAATTGCAACATTTTACTTATGTATCTTAGATCTTGTAATTCTTCAATTTTCTTTAATGCCCGTTCGTAAAAATCACGGCTAATTACTTTGTCACGGAATATACTTGCATCGGATAGAGTTGAGGTAACAATTTCCTTCCCATTACTTGACCAAAGTTTTTTTAAATCCATTCCAAAGCCAATCTTTGTATCAGATATGTTACTACCATTTAGATTAGAGAGAATCTTTCTTAGCGGAATTTTTCCCATTTTACTTGCCCTATCAAATTTGGCAGAAGGTGGAATCTTAAAGGACATATCAATAATTTTATGATCTAAGATGGGTGAAAGGCCTGTTATTGCATAATGGTTAAAAAACTTGTCATTAGTGGGAACAAAATCATAGATTAACTTTCCATGGTAATCTGCCAAAAAAACTTGATCCAACGGATCTAACTCATTATCAAAATACTTTCTTAATAATGAGTAAATCGAGGACCATTCAAATCTAATGTTTTCTCCAAAAATTTTCTCCTGATCCGG
>DATADQ010000094.1:0-11451 GCA_036258455.1 Nitrososphaeraceae archaeon
AGAGTGGTAATCACCTTAAATACATCCTTCCCCTGTCCTGTTTCTGCTGTACCTTTAGCCAATAAATTCACGTTTGTCAAAACAATTGCGAATATGAAACCCGCGACAATCATTGACTTCATAAAATGATTTCTTTCCATAAGAGTAATGATATCAACAATGTTCATAAATATTTTCAATTATATTTCCTTATTTTAATACTGAAACAAAAATTATATCAAAAAAATATCATCGTTTTACCCAACACTATTCCAACATTGTATTTACATCATCCTTTTATACTTCACATCTCTAGTTTAAGGAAATGGCCAAAGACAATACGAGCTTGCCGTTTGAAGTAACATACGCAGAATCCCCTGGCAAAAAGCCTAGAACCATGAAGAGACTTGCTGTACTTGTGAAGGCCGAAAACGTTACTGATATCATTTCTTCTCTTAAAGAATTGAATCTTGAAGCTACAATCTACGATGTAAAGGGGGTGACCAAAGATAAGGAGAGAGTTGCGGCAGGCAGAGGAAGCGGTACAGTTGAACTAGCATACAATTCTAGAAAAGTTGTGGCTACTGTAGTAAATTCTAATGATGTCGAAGAAGTCGTAAGCAGAATGAAAAAAAGTCTAGGCGGAAATAAAGCAGTTATAATGATATCATCCGTTGACGATCTTGTAATGATCTGAGAACACATATTAAATTTTTGATACCATTTTTCCTAGTCTTCTACTATTCATTGTATTCCATTAGAGTCACTCTAGACTTTCAACGTACATCTGAAAAAGAAGTTGAATCAAAATTAAGCAATCTAAACCAGTACGATTTGCTGAGTTAAAGAGGAAAAGAATCTCTATAAAGTTATACCATGGTAATTGTATTAGTGGAATTAAAAATGAATTATTGGAGAAAACAATCGATGTAGTTGTTACATCACCACCATATAACATAGGCGTAAGCTACAATCGCTATAAGGACACCCTACCCAGAAGTGATTACTTGAAATTCCTATCCAATGTAGGTGCAACAATTAACAGAGTTCTATCTGATGATGGTTCTTTTTTTATAAACGTTGGAAGTAAACCTTCGGATCCTTGGATTCCTATGGATGTTGCAAATGTTTTGAGGGAATATTTTACATTACAAAACGTCATTGTTTGGGTAAAATCTATAGGAATTCCAAAATCTGATGTAGGAAGCTATCCAGCTATAACATCAGACATAGCCGTTGGACATTTTAAACCATTAGTTAGTGATAGATTTCTAAATGATTGTTTTGAATACATCTTTCATTTTACCAAACACGGTAACGTCAAATTGGATAAACTCTCCATTGGCATTCCTTATCAAGACAAAACAAATATTGGCCGCTGGATAAGAGCAACCAGAGATTTAAGAGATCGTGGTAACACTTGGTTCATCCCATATGAGACTGTTTGGGATAAAGAACAGAGACCACATCCATCTACTTTTCCAACTAAACTTCCAGAAATGTGTATCAAATTACATGGAGTCAGTAAGTGTAAAGTTGTACTGGATCCATTTATTGGAATAGGTTCAACTGCGTTGGCATCCATTAGATTGGGAGTTTCATGCATAGGTTTTGACATAGACAAGAGATATTTGGAAGTATGTAAGGAAAGGATACAAGGTTTTCGCTCCGATCGATAATTATCTTGTCTCAATGTGGTCGACAAATTTTATATATCGTTACTAATAGGAGAAAATCGTTATTCTGATAACTCTTTTAGTATGGAATAAACGTCTGATTTATTCAAACCAAGACCCATTTTTGAATCTCTTCTCGAAATGACTTCTCCCTTGTCAAATGCGATGAGGGTGGGAACAGTATTAATTGAAAATCTATCCCACAATGGGTTATTATCATCATTAATCATAGAAGCATAAAAACCGATATTATTATTAGCAGAATTTGCTATGTACTCAAAGGTTGGTTTCAAACTCTGACAGAAAGGGCACCAATCTGCATAGAACATGACCAAAGTTTTTTTTCCTTCGGAGAGTAATCCATCAAGTTGATCTAGTTGAAGATGTTCCACGATGTCATATTCTCATAATTAAGTATATTATAACTATTTTGAAATAGAATTTAATATTTTATCTCTATAACTAATAATATAGAAACAATACTATTTTAAAAAAGAAAGTGAGGGGTCTTTCTAGTCAGCTATTTTACTAGTCTATTTGTAGTCTGGGGTTTCATCACTGTCATCTTCTTCATCTTCATCACTGTCATCTTCTTCATCACTGTCATCTTCATCACTGTCATCACTGTCATCTCCGACTACACCTACACCTACATTTGCGGTCTCATCTTCATCACTGTCATCTCCGACTACACCTACACCTACATTTGCGGTCTCATCTTCACTATCGGCAGCATTACTTGTACTGGAACTTCCCTGAATGTAACCACTCTCTGCAAAGCAGTTAACTATCTGATTGCCTGCAGGATAACTATTTTGCCCACTAGCATCAGACAGACAATTCTGGAAGTTTTCGTAGTACTCGCTGGCTGAATCATCTTCTTCTCCTTCGGTTTGCGCAAAAGCATTATTTGCCATTGGCGTTGACGATACAAAGATGATAGCTGCTGCAAGAAACATGACAGCAATTGACATTTGCTTTTTCTTCGTATTCATATGTCGCTATCCTTCTGAAACATAACGCAATTAACTGTTGGCTCTATATTTTATAGCTAAATGTTCACATTATTTTTTAAATAATCATTTATCAAAATAATTGATATACTCGGGTTTTTTCAATATCAAATATATGATGCCTCTCATTGCGTCACAAAAAATAATTTGCTTTAGACTCACATACTTGATTTTCAGTAGTTTGTTATAATAGAGCAATATAGAAAATTCTTTTTTTATTAATAAAAATATGCTAATTTAAGTCAAATGTAGGCAATACTCTTCAACATAACATTCCCAATAGTTCTGCAGAAGGTTGTACTTTTCCATTTTACTGATTTGCGCCGACCTGTTGTAAGTAGAACTGTTCTTTATCGGTCTTTTCGGGTCTTATTCCTTCAATTTCCAATAAATTTTGCAGTATTCCTTTGCCCCTGTTTATCTTCCCATTTGGTAACCTTACTGTACCGTTTATGAACGCGCTACTACCACATATTGGATTAAAAGATGTCTCTACTTTTTTACCATATTTCAGTAGAGTTCTTTCCGGCGATCCGTCAGGATTTAAAAAGAATCTTCCTTTTCTATAAATAATTCTTGTATCTTTAGGTGATTCGGTAGGTATTTCTTGTTCTCTTGTGAAAGTAAAAATTACTTTCAAGTTCTCAAGTTTTCTTGCAATATCAATCAACCAATTATAGTAAATCACATTCAATGAATCAACAGGCTGATGTTCTGCATTGTTAATCTCTTTACTTGCATTGTCGGTGGATAACTTTGTGTTACTGTAGAAAAGTACAAGGTTATACTCAGCGTCTCTCTTGTCTTCCATAAACTGAATCAAAGATCTTGCAGATTGCGCCCCATTCGCACCCGACCAATATGCTACGTTTTTCTCATTTCCAGCAGCTACTTTCCATAAGAAATGTTCCTTGGCTTGATTTAATTTTAAAATGATCTTATCTCCTAATTTCACCTGTTGATTAAAATAGGCGGCAAAAGCATCGGACTTTCCTGTAGCAGGATTGATATAGCCATACGGTTTCTCTTCTTTGATTGTAAGTTCTATAAAATCTCTTGTTGGTGACGATGCGATTGAATAGGCGCGATTCACTAGACTCTCCTCAAAACCTCCAGTTGCATTTGGTCTTTTCAGTAATAGACTTAAAGTTACAAACTGGCCTATATTGAAATTAAATCTCTGTGAGATAGAAACTGGCAATAAAGTGTAAGTATATGTATCATGTGTCTCCTTGACTTTCTCAGTTATCTGCCATTCATATCCTTCTTGTGATTTCCTCTCAGAAAGCTCCTCTGGCATTATATATCAGAAGGGTAATCCAAGCAATCATATAAAAAACATCCCTAACTTCATGATTTGCCTAATAGAATAAAGCAAGATCGTACCACTCTGCTTCATTTTTATGATCTTTGAATTCACAAGTTTACAAAAATTCTGCATCTAAGTTTTTCTTGTTCTTTTTATTAACTAAATCCTTTCTAAAATGAGCTCCCATATCAAAATAATTTTTCTATTAGCGGATCGAGTTTAATTGAATATTTATCATGTTATTAAAATTTGATTGATGACTTAATTCAATCTTGATTACCTCAAATAGAGTAACCACTTAGGAATAGGCAATATTAAGAAACTTGTTGTAAAATGAGTATTGTGGAAAAACATTATGCTTCAGCATTTGATATTCAAAAAGAAATTTCAAAAAAGATAGTTACTTGTAATACAATTGATAAAATGGAAAATATTTGCGGAATAGATGTATCATACAAAAGTAAAATGGCATATTGTTCTGCTGTAATAATTAATACAGCATTTGAGTTGATAGCCTCTGTCAATATCAAATACAAAGTAGAATATCCATATATTCCAGGTCTGCTTTTTTTAAGAGAATCTGGACCATTACTAAATACTTTGACATTACTAAAAAATGAATCCGATTTTGATATTCTGCTTATTGATGGGCATGGGATCCTGCATCCAAGGAAGTGTGGATTAGCTAGTTATGTTGGCTATACCATTGATAAACCAACTATAGGAGTCGCTAAAAATCTCTTATGCGGTTCTCTACGGAAGGATCACTTCATAGAATATGATGGAACTGTTTTGGGATATTTAATCAAAAAGGGGGATAAAAAGCCACTCTACATAAGCATTGGACACAAAATTAGTTTAATAAAATCTATACAAATAGTTCAAAAATTAACCAAGAAGGAAGAAAGGATACCAGAGCCATTAAGAATAGCAGATATCAATTCAAAAAACCATCTCAATTTTGCTTGACAAATTTGTCATATCCATCAAAAATTGACAAGTCTAGTAACCTCGTATTTTTATTACACCGATGTTATAATATTGCTAATGCCTAATAACCTTATCAAAGAATTAGTTTCTGATATACTCAACCTAGACGATATTATGTTTTCGGTAAACAGTGGAAGTGGTATCTGTGAAGTTAGAACTGAAAATGGTTTACCTGTTCGAATAAATGATAAATGGATGACTATTGGCCGGGAGGATAAATCATGGCATATACATTTGAATCTCGAGAATGTTACTACTGCAAAATTTGTAAAAGAAACTAGACAGAGCGGCATAAATGGATATAGTATCAGATTCTTTGATTCAAATGGAAATATTGCAATGAGAGCAAATTTTGTAAAGATGTATGATGATAATGGTAATTTATTATCGGCAAAGTCAAGGAGGTATGATGAATTATTTATAAAGTATGGAAAAAGAGAAGTCTTACTATTTACTGCTTAACGAGCTCATTTTATTGATCATAAAGATAGTTTAGATTATAATTGATTTGATTTGTTCGATTGATATTTAATCGACTTGAATAATACTGTAGTAAGGACTTAAAAGAAAAGTTAAGACCCCTATAGAGGTGTGCGATTCCAGACTTCGGATGTTATTTAACAAATCCAATCAATCCTAACTATACTTTTGATGGGTAACCGGTGTTAAAGTTAAATCCCAAAAGTCTCCGACTTTGGAGGTGCCCTCAATTGATTTATTATTTTTATTCAAATATATTTTGTATCCTTTTGGATCTTTGCTATCTGCCTTGTCTGCACGACGATTAGAGATGACTTGGGCTGATAATTTTTTTTCTATGTACGCAAAGTCTTTTTCACAGTCTATATTAAGATCAACAGATTTATCATAAAAAAAATTATTCTTTATGTATTCTAACACATCATGCCAAGTGTAGGCTTTCATTCTACCTATCAAAAAGTTCTTCGACATTTTGTTCGTATAATAGCTATAGATATCAAAATATTCAGATGT
Source organism: Nitrososphaeraceae archaeon (assembly GCA_036258455.1). Classification (GTDB taxonomy): domain Archaea; phylum Thermoproteota; class Nitrososphaeria; order Nitrososphaerales; family Nitrososphaeraceae; genus TA-21. Next base: position 5,961 of record DATADQ010000094.1, read on the forward strand.
TATGTCACAAGCGTTACAGTAAAAATTTTTACCCTTCCTAGCACAATTATCACATTGTTTGTTGATCATTTGAGTACTCTTCTCTTGGGAGTTATAAATATTGATTATTCTTTTCTAACTTTCATTTTTAAATTAAAATCACTTCGATTCAGAACCATGTGCTTAAATCAAATTATCAATTATGTTGAAACATGATACTAAGAATATTACAAAAGTAAAGATACATTTTTTTACAAGATACTTGAAAAAATACTGTTTGCAATTTAGGAAACCTCAGTTCTGTACTTTGTGCAATAAGGATCTTAAATTTAAATACAAACCAGATAAATCTTGGAATATTGCCGGATATCTTTGCAGCGACTGTCATATGAAAACAGCAAGAGAATTCATGATTAGGCAGAAGGAAGAAGAAGAAAAAATTAACACGAAACAAAATCAATGCTTCATTTGTAATAATATTATTGAACCAGAGAAAAAAAAGAAACCTAGGTGGCAGTGGGATATGGAAAATGATATTTTTTTATGTGAAAAATGCTATAATCAAAAAGAATCTGCTTATCAAACAAAAATAAATTTTTGTGTAAACTGTGGAAAAAAAATTGGTTTCATAAGGTATAACCCAAAACCAAAATGGAAAATTGATGGGCAATTATGTAGAAAGTGTTGGGATACGATAAATGTCTCACAAAATTGAATCATGCCTGCCTTATTTTTAATATAACTAGACAATTATCCCCTTTACCATGGTTTTTATCCTCCTAAAACGAAGATTACCTATTGAAGCGAAAGGTCAAGAAATCGGAGTCTAAGAAATTTAAAAAAAAATCCTTAATGTGGGCAGTTATTTTTGGTGTAGTACTAGTTGGAGGTTCGGTAACGGCATTTATGACAATAGGACAAAACAATACACCCCAAAATCAAGAAAATCCTGAGCAGCTTATTAGCACACTTCTTCAGCCAATAGTTCAGAACGCATCAGCACTGGGAACAACTAAAGCCAATGTAACATTAGTAGAATTTGGCGATTATCAATGTCAATATTGCGCAAGATTTCATAAAGAAACCAAAGATCTAATAGTTAATAATTATGTTAACACGGGTATGATTAATTTTTTGTTTAAAGATTTTGTCATAAATGATAGACCATCAGATAAGTTATCAACCCTTGCTGCCATCGGATCTTATTGTGCTGCAGAGCAAGGTAAATACTGGCCATATCACGACGAAGTATATAGAAATTCAAAAGGAGAAAACCAAGATTGGGTTTCAAAAAATAGTTTAACGCAATTTGCAGTTTATGCAGGGGTTTCTAATGTAAAAAAATTTTCAGCATGTCTTGATTCCAAAAAATATGAAAATTTAGTGGTTACAAATGACAATTTGGCACGAAGCATAGGTTTGACAAGCACCCCAACGTTCATACTAATAGCCGAGGGAAAACCTCCACTTAAAATAGAAGGCGCCCAGCCTTACTCCGTATTTGAAGGCGCGATAAGACAAGTGCTAATGTAGATTCCCAGTCGAGTATCATTGAACAGTACATTTCAGAATTCCCGGAATCCTATTTAGTTTACCTATTACAAGGTTCATTAAAACTGCCCAAACTAGATGAAATTTTATCTGTCTAGTTCGACCATCCCTATCATGATGCAACAGAAGATTACTTATCCTAGGGATCAAAAATGTCCAAACACTAAGAATAGAAACCATTTATATTTCCATGATGATCAAAACAATTAAAATCTGTCTGGTATGGCAAGCCAATCACAATTAAATTTTATAATGTATGGAGTTTCCATGAGAGGAGTAATCAATAGAAAGGTTATCTGACATGGATAGTCCCACCACAAAGTCAAAAAAAGTGATCAAATTTAACTTGAAGGATTTTACAAGTATAGTTTTATTTTTAGTAGTTTTTCTGATAATCTGGCAAATTGTATTCTATTTACAAATTTGGCCACCCGTTTCTCTCCCTTCACCAGCAATGGTTGCCCAAGCTTTTGTTGACTTGGTGCAGGAAAATATTTTGACACAGGCTGTCGCCATTACACTATGGCGATTATTCGTTGGGTTTGTAATCTCAGTAGTGATTGGTGGATGTGTTGGACTTGTTATGGTTAGATTCAAACAATTTGGAAAAACAATGAGTTCATTTGCCTTAGGATTCCAATCTTTTCCAAGTATAGCCTGGGTACCTTTTGCTATTCTTCTGATTGGATTCAATGATTTTGGAATACTTTTCGTCGTTGTCATGAATTCCGTATTTTCAGTGATGAATTCTACCTACGGTGGAATTAGAAATATACCGCCCATATATCTGCACGCAGCACGGAATATGGGAGCTGGCGGTTTTTTGTTATTTAGACATGTCATGATACCTGCCTCCGCTCCTTCTTTAATAATGGGCATGAGACAAACTTGGGCTTTTGCTTGGCACGCTTTGATAGGTGCTGAGATGTTGATCACCACTGGAGTAGGATTAGGATTTATTTTATCTATAGGTAGAGAGTTTTCTAACATGAGTCAGATAATAGCAGCTATGATTGTAATATTCGTAATTGGGTTATTATTTGATAGATTTGTTTTTTCAAAACTGGAAGAAAAAGTACGTGAAAGATGGGGCTTAACATAGGCATGATCATGTCATGACTTTTTTGATTAGATAATAGCACTTTATCAATTTGTTCTGTAAATAATAGGATAATTATTATTTCTAGTGTTAATTGGTCATCACAAAAAATGGAAATAAAATGAATATCATAATGAAATTATTTTATATCTGCTTTAGAAGCTTTTTGATACAATTGTTTCCCTCCAGGGAATATTTCCCTTTTTAAGATATAATTCTCGATAGATATTTTTCCTGGACCCATAATAACTAGAGATATACATATTGATATCAGAAGTAATTCAAACTCGTATCCTCCAATAAATCCTTTAGTCAATTTGACACTCAGTATTGCACCTATCATTTCAATTATTAATATGGCCGAAGCAATTCTTGTTAGAATACCAAGCAAAATAGCTAAACCTCCTATCACTTCCAGGAGTGCTATCGGTACATACAACTCAGGAGGCAAATTGACAGACTGAAAGAAAGCATATCCCCCAGATACATCGAAAAATTTTGGTACTCCATGCGCAATAAATGTAAGACCTGCTATAATTCTAATAGGCAGCAATCCATAAGCAATAACTGAGTTCATATTTCCAATTACCTATGGATGATCAAATTTATAAACTATTAAATACGATGAAAATTGTGAGTTCAAAATTTATACGATATTCATGAAGCAGCTAGCGAATTTTCGAATTAATTAATCGCCAACACATGAAATATCAATAATATATTGCTGTAATATGGTAATATCTTAATAATCGCTGTCAGTAATTATATGTTGATTTTTACGAATAATTTTATTTTTCGAGGAAAATGATGTAATTCATTAGTATTTTAATAATTTAATTATTAAATTATATCGTTTTTACCAACGAGATTTTAGGAAATATTTAAATAAAGTAGTATCGTTTCATATAAAAATGGCTACAACTCTTATATTGGCATTAGCGGTCACATTGGCTTTAGGAATGTTACTAATACCTGCGATTGGTACTGTTGTGTTTGCTCAAAATATGACAGGCGGAATGGCGGGTAACATGACTGGTAACATGACTGGTAACATGACTGGTAATGACACTGGATTGCTCGGTGGCTTGATGAACTTGACTAAATAGATATATTATTATCTATTAATATCACTTCGAGTAACTGAAGTAAAAAACCCATATCTTTTTTCTTTTTCAAAATTTTGGTCAAATTAAAATTGAAGGCAATGTTTAATTTTCATAAACACATGCTCGATAATCGTATTCAATATGCTAGATTATATGATCCTCAACATAGAAATAATAATTATCGGAAACGACTATAAGGATGACTTGCTTGACTGGTCGTGGACTTGATATCGATAAGGCGATTTACAACTATCTCTAATTTTAATATAACAAGCACATACTGCAAATAACAAAATAATTGTGGAGATTTCTCTTATTATTGTTTGATTGCCTGACAGAAAATTGGAAACTACAACACCCAGTCCACCAAATGTTGAAGCAAGTGTGAATCCGAAAGTGGAACAACTTGCACATGTACTGGAAATAACACTGATTGTAGTACCGGACAATGCTGATTTACTTATTCTTAACTTAAAGTTCCTTACAATATGCAAATTAAAGTTTACCAAAACTGCCACCAGAATTGAATTAATACAAGATAAAAAAAATCTTCCAAACATATCATTGGGAACATAGAATGCTAAAAAGGGTGAAAAAAACAGGATATTATCAAAAGTGTTCGTTACTATCCAAAAAACCAAGCCTGTTATTGACGCTATAATGAGATAAAGCGGGTTTGAAAAAGCTTTTCTTGTAACAATGATGATTGAACTAAACGTATTCATTTTTGTTTAGGTTTATTATTTTATGTCCGGCACATAAAAAGTATTAGAATGATTTTTAGTTCAAAACCATCCGATTTCAATCCAAAAACATCTGGCCTATTCTTAATTTTCCTTCAAAGATTGTTTAAATAGCTCCTAAAGTGCAATTAGGGGGACCTAACAATGAAAAAAATCAATTTAAGGTGGTCCATACTAATTGCTGCTGTCTTAGTTCCAGCTTCAATTTCTGAATTAAAGAATGGCTTTAGCCAAGAAAATGAAACTACCCAAAGTGGGGATGAATCAAACAAATATATCGACTATTTACAGACTGCCAGAAATTTGTTGAACCAAACATCGGTTGAATATAAGAATAGCAACTATACAGGTGCAGAAGAATTAGCTACCGCTGCTTATCTAGACAATTTTGAATATGTAGAACATGAACTTGAAGAAAAAGGATCTCATAGTTTCATGGAGGATATTGAACATAAGATGCGAGAAGAATTACGAGACTTGATAAAAAATAAGGCCAATCAGATAGAACTGGATGCGCATATCAATACCACCAATGCCAAACTATTAGAAGCAATAAATCTGTTAAAGGGCACTAAATAGAATAATGACCTAATTTAAATAAAGGGATACATCCTACTCAATTTTTTCCATTGATCTAGTCCGAGTTGTGCAATACTGAAAGATAACTTGAATTCTTTCGAAATTGATACTCCAAATAGAAATTACTGTATTTCAATGATACAATATAAATCCGTGAATTGAAATTACATAACAAACTGCGACTCAGTTTAAGGACCATAGATATTCTTTTAAAGATCTAATTAGATATCATCTTATGCCTATTGATACCACTTGGAGGTGGATGAAATGATTGAATATTTTGTGATAATCGTTATCAGATTATTATCATTTTTCTCGAAATGGATAGAACAGAACGTCATAAATAACGTTCTGGAATTTGTTAAAAGTTTCGAACATTTACTTATGGTGCTTACAGTTGTAGCATTTTTCCTAATAATAATATACATGACAAT
>DATADQ010000095.1:0-2997 GCA_036258455.1 Nitrososphaeraceae archaeon
CTATGTCTACCATATTAAGAGAAAATATGTGCACTTAAGTATTACTTTTGAGAACAATTCAAATTTGGTTTCACATTAAAAACCAGATGGGCTCTCTAGATCCAATCTATAACATTTATTTACCGAGTATTATTTTCTGGATAGTGATGTGGTCGAATGCAATGCCAATGTTCCATTGCAAATGACCGGCAATTCTATGGATATATTATCAAAATGCTTCTCAAATTGACATAATAAATCAAAGTTTAAATAGAAATTCGTTGAAGAAAAATCGTCATCTATTCTTCTGATAGTAGGTGACCACTTCCGATTGGCTGGTACCCACCTTATTGTGACATTAGGCACCAGCCAATTAATAATAATTTTATATGGATAGATTTTAGTTTTTAATCTTTATTTTCATTTGCTTTCTTAATATCCTTACCCAGCTTTGCTATTTGCCTAATGCTATCAATCTGAATATCATCACTGCCGGTTAGTAAACTGCTTAGAGTCGGAGTTGCGTCCCTTCCAACACTCAGAGCTCTTTTTCCTTTTCGCAGAATAGAAATACTCAAGCCTTTATTATTAAGTATCGTGCCAACTTTCTTCGCAGCTTTTATCTTTTCAAATAATCCAAGTTCGTCGTTCTCTGGTTCGGTCATACCAAGAATGATGGGATCAATGATATCAAGGGCTAGCGTATCCCGTTCAAAATCAAGGGCTAGAGCGGTTTTGCCGTTTATTTTTATGTTAATTTTACCAGTTGACCTCTTTACGATGTTCGCTAGACTATCTATTACCTCTGATACGTCACCGTTTACGAAATTGCTCTCCTCGGTCAACATGGGAAGGTCCAGTAGAATTTATTCCATTGTCTTTGATTTTTCGTGAAGCTGAGTAGAAATTATGAACTTGCCATTGATTTTCCATTTTGCACTACCTATTTCTTTACCTTCCGGTCCAGTTGCTTTGGGCATATCGATTTGCAAATTCTCAAAATCATAAGTTACCTCCATATCCTTACCGGTAAGCTTATCGACAATGTCTTTGACAACATCAGACCAATTTGAGATATTCCGGTCCGCATTGTTATCTTGGTTAGTTTCCTTAGATCCTTGTTTCATACTTTCCATGTTAGTTCATATACCACATTTTATTTAATGCTTGCTGTGAGAATACAATCAATAATTTTATCTTAAAATTTCCTAACCCTCGTTAAAATATTCTTAATGGCCTGACATTATCAGAGCTAAAAAACTAATTATGTTTCAAATTTAATTCTGAAATCTATTTTAACAAATTATCACTTCAAAGGTAACGTGACAACAAAGGTGGCTCCATTAGAATTTGTGTTATTATACGCCTCTATTCTCCCATGATGTTCTTCGATGATGCTTTTTGAAATGTATAGTCCCAGACCGAGCCCCTTCTCCGATTTTGTCTTGAATTTTGAAAAAAGGTGTGGAATTATTTCTGTGTCAATACCCGGACCATTATCCTCAATTGTAACAATTGCATCATTCGTTTTATCTCTCTGCTTTGCACTTATACTGATTGTACCATGATCCGTAAATTTTATTGCGTTATTTAGTAAGTTTGCAAACACTTGAAATATTTTTTCTTTATCAGCTATTATATTGATCTTTCCAATTGGCTTGAAGTCAATTCTAACTTTATCTGTTTTATTTGAATCTACATGTTGACTGATATCCCTAACCACATTTTCAATGTTTAAGTTTAAATCAAAAATCGTCTTGTTAAGTTTCATGGTCTGAGACTCTATTCTGGCAATATTCAACATGTTTGTTACGAGAGAATATAATCTTTCAGCATTTCGTGATATGGCCTCTTCATATTGTTTGTTCCTTTCGGGGAGAGCCTTGAGCATTTCAGAATAGCCTATAATGGATTGAGAAGGTGTCCTTAGTTCATGGGCAGCGATATTGATAAATTCCTTCTCCATTGCATCGTGTTCTTCCAACCTCTTATAAGAGTGCAAAAGATTATTGTTTGCCTCCCTTAATGATTCGCGTAAGTCGGCCTGTCTCCAAAGGGTATCAAATATAAAACTGTAAGACTCTGTTCGGGATTTGCTGTTATGAAAAGTAGCGAATCCTACAGCATCAGTGAAATTGTCTTTACTATCATCCTTTACATCTATTATGAAAAGGGATCTTCTATCTATTATCAAAAATGTTGTTTTTATCATGTGAGTATGTTTAATTGCGGGCACTATTGTTTTAATCCTAAATTTAAGATTCTTCGCCACTGATTCGCTGTGAAGAAAATCCTCAACGATTGTATCTTTATCAGAAGTAGGAATTATTAAATTAACATTAACGTTCTTATTTTCGGCAGCTTCTTTTAGCATAGCTATTATCCCTCCTCTGTAATTTCTTTGCAGTGCATTTGGTGTTGCTATTATCAAAGATATCTCAAAACTTGCAGAGGCTATGAGATTTATGTAAGTACTTCGAATTTCGAATGGATCAGATAACACTTTAACTTCTTCAGGATCCACTCCCACTTCTAAACTAGATATTTTGTCATGTTGAGTAGTGGCGTTATTCCATAGATTTTCAAAGATATGGTTCTGTTGTTCCAGCATTCTATCCTCGTCGCTATATATTAGATTGGATAAAAAATTATGTCCTGAGGACTGTGCTAGATATTCCTTATCACTTATTACGAAATTTCCAACAACCTTGTCTAAGTGACGAACTTCAGCAATTTTCATTAGTTCTTTACAATAGCTCAAGTTATCATTTGTAATCTCTGTAACATACCTAATTTTTACTCCTTTCAGACTGGCATTTTGATAACTTTTTCTTATTGTTTCAGATAACGTGAACTTTGGCAAAGTAGAATCACCGCAAATATTCAGGTATTTTTTTGCATTGTATATGACATCACCAATGGTGGTGTTTGCCTGCTTTGCGACACCTGTTATTTGAGCCTTTTCTTGATACGGTGGAGGCGATGGCATCAATACTCCTAGTTCAATAAAGGATTTAA
>DATADQ010000096.1:0-2795 GCA_036258455.1 Nitrososphaeraceae archaeon
ATATTAAATTCAAATTTTTTAAATTGTGAATAAGCAAACTGACAATAGTTATTTTAATAAAGATTCTTAAATATATTTAATTCAACACATGTGTTATTACTTTAGGAAACTTTGTTGTAAGATGGGCATCTTTATTGACCATCCTTGGACAAGTTAGGCAAACTATGTATTAAAGACTATTTAGTTAGCCTATATCGATGTCCGCCGTATAATTCCATTTCACTTACATAAAACAAGGAACCGGTTTCAGATTTCTATTCTAACAAAACAATTCCTGCATTCTAGGATTACAGCATCTGTCTTATTGGATATCACTGAAAATTTTTTAGCTCCGCAGTTCCTGCAAACAGGACAGACCCTTAATGGTTTTATCATGGGATATCGTAAAGCATTTTCTTCATTAATTATTTTATCTCAGGATAGTGTTTAATTTCACCAGATCCATCTCTCTGGGTTTCAAACAACACTTTTATTCTATGCGTTCCGTCAACCTCTGAAATAATGCGGTGTACTGCACCTGGTACGTAATCTTTCCACTGTTTGTCCAATACAATATTCATCCTGATGTTTGTTCCATTACAGTTAATTTTATCATAAAATTTAGGAGCGCGAACATCAAAAGTTTCAGAACTACGTGACAAAAGCTCCAGTACGAATTTGTTACCAGAGTATATTGAATCAAACTTTGGTAACATAGACCTTAGATGTTGAACCCAAATTGCATTATTTTCTAAATTGAATATTGGTACAATGTACACCCTTCTAAGATCAATTTTTGTCTCCACTAAAGAATCATGGATAAAGTAAACTCGCTCGCCTGCCGTAAATGGATTTAAAAATGTATAGTTAAACTGAGAACTACCTATAGCAATTATCAACTCTTCACACCCATCTAATATTTGATGGGCAAGTTTCAGATGACCTTTATGAAATGGCTGAAATCTACCTATCATTAATCCCGATTTGGCCAATTTTATCTATTGTTTAGTTTATTTTCCTGCTCTTTTATCTTATCTGTGTCAACTTTCTTGAAGATTGGTTCAATATTTCCTAATTTATGACCCGGGTTCAGTAGTATTGATCCAATTGTTTTCCAATTTTGTTCGTGAATGTTTCCCTCCAACAACATTTGTTTCCAAACTTTCTCTGCCGAAAAGGGTATGAACGGCGCAAGTAATATGGATAGAGATCGCACGGCATTAATTGAGATAAATAGTGCGGTACCTGATTGTTCAGGATTTTTCCAAGGCTCCTTTTTCTGAAAGTATTGATTAAAACTTGATGAAAAATTCAGAATACTTTTTAATGCCTTATCAATTTCGTTACCAAAAATAAAACCGCCCACTGTATTACCTATAATTTCTATTTCCGCCAATGATTCTCTATCTACCTCATCATATTCATTTGGATTCGGTATCACATTGCTAAAATATTTTTTAATGAAAGTTAATGTTCTATTTACAAAGTTGCCAATATTTGCTATTAATTCATTGTTTATTTTTTTTTCGAAATCATTCCAATCAAAATTAATATCATCTTGAGAGTATCTGCAAATTGATGCTATGTAAAATCGAAGATAATCTGCTTGAAATTGATTTACAAATTCCCGCAACCCAATATACCAATTCCTGCTCTTTGAAATTTTATTATTCTCAAGCATAAGATGTCCACGTGTAGGGATGAAATCAGGCAATTTATACTCTTGATTCATACCTATTCTAATTGCTGGTAAGAAAAGATAGTGATGGTAAACAATATCTTTTCCAATAAAATGATATATTTTAGAACTATTCCATTTTTCTCTTGCTCTATTTATGTCACCTAATAGTTCAATAAGTGAGGAAATATAACATAAATGGTTATCAAACCAGCCATAGAATACTTTCTCTTTTTTTTCATTACCTCCAATAGGAATATTCACTCCCCAAGTAATATCCCTCGTTATATCCCAGTCTTGAAGTCCTTCTACAATCCAGTTGAGTACATATTTTTTGACATCTTGTTGAAGCAATGAATTTTCCTTTAGCCATTTTTCAAGAACATCTTCGAATTTGGATAACTTGAAAAAATAGTGGTTACTTTTTTTCTTTACAGGTGGTGTTCCACAAATAGCACATTTTGGATCTAGTATCTTTTCGGGGATTCTTCCACATTTTTCACACAGATCGGAATACTGATCCATTGCACTACAATAAGGACATTTTCCGACTACATACCGGTCTGGCAGAAATTTCAAATCTTTTTCGCAATAAAATTGTACAACTTCCTTCTCATAGACTAGCTCCCTTTTTTTTAATAAATTAAAGACATACTGGACAAATTTTCTGTTGGTCTCCGAGCTCGTTTGCGAAAAAGAATCAAAAACTATTCCGAGTGAATTAAAATCATCGATATCTTTATCGTGCCAGTATTTTACATATGTCTCTGGTTTCATCTTCTTCTTTTCAGTTTCAATAAGTACCGGCGTACCAAAATCATCTGATGCACACAAGTAATATACTTCTACTCCATTTAGTTTTAGAAACCTGCGAAATATATCCGCAGGCAGATAAGTAGAAGAAATGTGGCCAAGGTGTATCTCTCCATTTGCATATGGAAGTGCACTTGTTATTATAACAGTGTCTGTATTGGAATTTCGCACAGCAGAAACAGTCACGATGATGAGGAATTAAAAACTATCTGAATTAGTCAATTTCAAGGCAAAAGCCGAATTGGCATGCATCTCTCATTTATTTGATTATAGATATTCTTATAGCTAATTAGTTATATCATATTGATTCAGGTTAATAGCCAGA
>DATADQ010000097.1:0-2897 GCA_036258455.1 Nitrososphaeraceae archaeon
CGCAACAGAAAACGTGGAAGTTTTAGACACATGCAAGCAAAATATGCTAAGAACAATCGATGAAATATCAAAGTATCAACCACAATATGCACAATCAATATCGAACCTACAACAAGATTACCTCCAGGTGACAAAAGAATCGATAAACAGGGCATTTGCAATTCAGAAATCATGGTATGGAAATACAGCAAGAAATTCCTTTACACCAGTAACAGGTCCATATGCAGAACAATATAGGAAACAATCAGAGGAAGTCACCCGTCAAGGATTCCATGTATTTGATACCGCCAATCAATTAGCGATAGATAGTCTTAACGCTAGTAGAGAGAATATAAAATTGTACAGCAAAACAGTTGAGACAGTGACTGAATATAATGCAAACTTGGCCAATACATGGTCAAACTTCTATACAACTGCACAACAGCAATTCTCGAAATAGATAAGCTACAAAAAAATACTTTTTATTTTTTCTTTATCGATTAATTTTAGAATAACTACGAACTAGTTTAATCTCGAATTTGAGCAATTCCATTTAGTTTAATTTTATCTCATCTGACAGCAAATATGCATCAGATCAATAGCTTAGTTCTTATCATCGAATTAAACTTGTCATATTCCAAGCTTAATCCTGTTTATCTGCATTTGAAATGAATATTATTGTGTTGATTAACTCGCATAAATCCAAAATGGAGGATGACAGTTGAAAAGCAGTACTCTCATTCATAAACCGATAGTCCCAAGTAGCATCAAGAAGCTAGTTCATGATTTGTCAAATAAAAAATACAGATTCAGTTTCCTACCAGAAAAAGTAATTTACATGAACAATGGGATAGAATATTATTATATAGAACTCGAAGGCACTGATGGTAATAAATTTATAATTAACGCCTATGGTTCAGAAGCCCAAGACCTGTTTGAAGAGGTTCACAAATGTGTAATATGTGGAAGATCGATTTGTGGAAAAAATGAAAAAATAAATTTGATCACATATCGTCCGGATGAAAAAGGAAATTTGTTTGTTGAACCTTGTTGTATGAATCTATTAAAGAGATTTGAAATAGCCTATGGAAAAGAATTTTTTGTTCCATAATCTATTTAGTTGAGCCTCAAAATCGTGTCATCCACAATCTTTAACATCAAGGAGATACAAAACTATTCATTGAGTAATCAGGACGTCACTAAAGATACAAAATCTCTACTTACCCTGCCAAATATACAATATCTAGTTCAGGGTCTTGACGTACTGTTACTAACAGATTTAGATGGTGAGAAACGCACAAGGGTAATTCGATTACGAGATGAGTTATTATCTTACATTAACAGCATTTTTACAGATTATCAATGACAGACGATCAAAGTTAGTCAATCGAATTCCGATAGACTGAATAATCCATTTTTAACATACTTTTAATGTTGGTACAAGCTGCATTGACAATAGCTGGAAGTGATTCCAGTGGTGGTGCTGGCATTCAAGCAGACATGAAAACTATGTCTGCTTTGGGGATCTACTCATGTACAGTCATAACAGCGATAACTGCGCAAAATACATCAAACGTAGACCACATACTTCCGCTCAGCGCTGATATCATCAAAAAGCAGATTATGTCAGTATTAACTGACATTCCAATACATGCAATAAAAATTGGAATGGTTTACAATACTGAAATAATTACTGCCATAAGCCACATCCTAAAAAATTTGAAAATCCCAATAGTGCTTGATCCAATCATCTCTGCGGGAACTGGAGCCCAATTACTTAGAAAGGAATTTCTATCTGATTTTAAATTTAAACTACTGCCAATTTGTGATGTAGTTACGCCTAACATACATGAAGCAGAAAAACTGTCTGGAATCAAGATAAAAAATGAAAATGATATTAAAAAAACCGCTTTGAAAATACAAAAACTAGGTGCAAAAAATGTGGTAGTAAAAGGGGGTCATTTCAAAAATGAAGATGAGACTATTGTTGACACAATCTTGAATGACCATGGGACATTTACTGTCATAAAAAATCCAAGGATGAAAATAGTTGAAACTCATGGAAGCGGCTGTAATTTTTCTGCTGCGGTAACTGCATTTCTAGCATTGAAATTTCCCACAGTTAAAGCTTGCTTGATGGCAAACAAATACGTTCATAATTCGATTGTTAATACTGTGAAAATCGGTAAGGGGATTCCAGTTAATAATCCGATATCAACAATGTATGAAGAATCTTGCAGATATAAGGTGATAGAGGAGTTAACTAATGCCGTTGATCAGTTAATTAGTATCAAGAATTTTGAAAAGTTAATCCCAGAAACCCAATCTAATATTGTCTATGCGATACCCAATGCTAAAAACATTCAGGATGTAGCCGGTGTCAGTGGACGAATTGTGAGGGCAGGAAAAAGGAGTATCCCAACATCAGGTATAAAATTTGGTGCCTCAAGACATGTGGCGTCGTCAATTCTTGAATATATGAAAACCAATCAACTGGTAAGATCTGCACTTAATATAAAAAATGATAATAGAATATTGGATAAGTGTAACAGTCTTTTTAGAGTAACTAATTATGAAAGAACATGGGAGCCAAGCACAATAAGAAACCGAGAAGGCAGGTCAATCTCATGGGGAGTCAGCAGAGCGCTATCTAAAAATCCTGATGCAGAAATCATTTATCATAGAGGGGGTATGGGAAAAGAACCAATGATAATAATCTTTGGCCAAAATCCACAAGAAGTGGTGGACAAGGTTAAAAGAATACTCGATAACATGCTATTTTGAATAGTTTTTACCTTATATTATAGTTCAATTTAACTGATTTTAAATGAAAGCAATAATTTTAGCTGGCGGGCTTGGAACCCGGCTTCAACCATATACTTTTTTCATTCCCAAACCTATGTTACCTCTCGGAAACA
>DATADQ010000098.1:0-4003 GCA_036258455.1 Nitrososphaeraceae archaeon
ATTGCAACTGCTGGCGCAGGCAATGCAACTGCTGGCGCAGGCAATGCAACTGCTGGCGCAGGCAATGCAACTGCTGGCGCAGGCATTGCAACAGGTGCTGCAATGGGCGAAGCAGAAGATGTTGTAAGCGCAGCTGCTAACGCCACAGCTAATGCATCAGGAGCAGCAATGGGTCAAGCAGAAGATGTTGTTAGCACAGCTGCTAACGCCACGGCTAATGCGACAGGAGAGGTAATGACTCAAGCCGAGAATGTAGTCAATTTGACTTCAGGTGCTGCATCTAATGCTACACAAACAGCAATGGACAACACAATGATTATTGCGTCAAATGCTTCAAGCAATGCTACAGGAACAGCAATGCAAGAGGCCAATGAGATAATTAATGCAGCTTCAAACGCTTCGAGTAATGCGACTAATGCAACAGGAACAACTATGACTCAACCAGAAGCTGTTGTTAGCCCACCTGCGAATGAAACAGCCAACGCCACAGGAACAACTATGACTCAACCAGAAACTGTTGTTAGCCCACCTGCGAATGAAACAGCCAACGCCACAGGAACAACAGAAACTGTTGTTAGCCCACCTGCGAATGAAACAGCCAACGCCACAGGAACAGCAGGCAATCAGACTGGTAATCCAGTTCTCGATGCATTAAAGAACATCTTTGGCGGTATTACTGGAAATAAGTGAATTCTTGTCGCATCTGCGGCGAGTCATATTTTTATTTGAATTCGTTATTTTTTACATTTTATTCAATGGAATTTACTTAATTACAAGTCATTAATTATCGACCGCAAATTTTCTGGGATTTCAGGCACCGTGCCGGTGTGACTTTCATTATTTTGGAGTGTATCTTGTCCAATTCTACGAATTTTTTGTGTCGCTATTAGTGTATCAATTGCAGATTCTATCTCTTTGGGAGAAAAAAAGCCATTTAGTTTTGTTTTTAGCATTTTTTCTGAATCATATTTATATATACAATGTTGTATCAGGAGTAATCTCTCATCAAGTGAAAAATTGGACATGCAGAACCATCAGATCCAACTAAATAAAAATCACTCCCATATTTTAATCATTTTTTCCTAATGCCCTCAAAAAGGTAACAATACATGTATTAATCCGTATTATCATTATAGAGTGTCATAAATGCGCCTAGTAATGAAGTTCGGGGGCACCGCCGTAGACTCGGGAAAAAAAATTATCCATATTACTAATTTGATCAAGTCATATCATGATAAAGGTAACGAAATAGTTGGAGTTTTTTCTGCAGTAACAGGCATGACTGATGAAATCTTAAACGTTTCCGGATACGTTTTGAAACGTGATAAAAAAAGGATTAAGGATTTTATCAACAAGACAAGATCAATACATGTGGATATCATCCAAGATTCTATCAAAAATAAGACCTACAAAGCCAAGGCTTTCCAGGTGGTGGAAATTCTCCTAAAAGAAATGGAGAACATATTGAATGGCATAGTTTTGCTAACGGAAGTAACTGAGAAAGCCTTGGACCATTTACTCTCCTTTGGTGAGCGGCTTCTAGCTCCTATAATTTCATATTCATTATTAGATAAGGACATTGATTCCGAATACTTGACTGGACAGGAAGTTGGGATATTAACTGATTCAAAATTTGGTCAGGCGCGACCGCTAATAGACACAACTAAAATTCGCGTAAAGTACCACATAGAACCATTATTAAAAAAAAATAAGATTCCCGTTATTACTGGCTTTATTGGAGCTGATCAAAATGGAAATATAACCACATTGGGAAGAAGTGGTTCCGACTATACTGCCACAATTATTGCTGTTTGCGTTGATGCTGATGAGGTTTGGTTATGGACAGATGTAAATGGTCTAATGACTGCAGATCCACATATTGTAAAAGAAGCAAAAGTTCTCAAAGAAGTATCATTTGCGGAAGCAATTGAATTGTCGCTATTCGGTGCCAAATATATGCATCCCAGAGCTCTTGAACCGGTTATGGATACCAACATTCCAATTAGAATAAGGAATGCATTTAATCTGTCAAATGAAGGGACAATAATATCAAAAAATCCCAGCAAGGCCTCACAAATTGTAAAATCAATAATTGCTATTCACAATACTGCTCTGATTGATGTGAGTGGTGGTGGCATGGTTGGTGCACCTGGAACTGCAGCAAAAATTTTTGACGCCTTGGCTAGAAAAAGCGTTAATATCATGATGATCTCTCAGGGCCCGTCCGAATCTAGCATCTCTATGGTCGTAAAAAAGGACGATTTGGACACTGCTATAACTACATTGGATTTGACACTCCTTGATAAGGTGATAAAAACGGTGAGAGTTAATGAAGATGTGGCTGTTATTGCAGTAGTAGGTTCTGGGATGAGGGGCATGGAGGGCATCGCAGCTAAAGTCTTTTCATCCGTTTCAAAAGACAATATAAACGTAATCATGATTGCTCAAGGATCTTCCGAGCTCAATCTAGCCTTTGTTGTAAATAATAATGATTGTGAAAAAGCGGTAAGATCATTGCATAAAGCATTTATGCTTACAAAAATTAACTGATATTTCTTGTAACCGTTCGTCCTTCACTGAATAACAAATATCAAGCTCAGTAATATCTTGATATGTAAATTTATGTAGACAATTAATATTAAAATATAATTGGGAACGAATAGATACAATTTGTACAAATTTGCTCATATTACTGACTGCCATTTAGGATCCTGGAGAAATCAGAGGCTTAGAGATTTAAATTTACAAGCATTTGAAAGATCAATATTAATCTCTATAAAAGAACAAGTTGATTTCATTCTCATCACCGGAGATTTTTTTGATGTAAATATTCCACAACTTGCACCAGTAAAGAAGGCTGTTGAAATTCTGAAACACGCAAGAGATTCAGGTATTCCAATATACATGATATATGGTTCACATGACTTTAATACAGCAAATATATCCATGATAGATATTTTGCACTCTGCAGAACTGTTTATCAAACCAACCGATTTTCAATTTAATAGCGATTCAGTAACACTGAAATTCATTGTTGATAAGAAAACTGGGGCGAAAATAACCGGTATTTCAGGAAGGAGGGTTGGACTGGATAAGGAGATTTATGAAAAGCTTGACAAAAAAAATTTAGAGTCAGAAGACGGCTTCAAAATTTTTCTAATGCATAGAGGGATTAAAGATATTCTTCCCTTAGATATGCAATATAGGGATTCACTACCAATATCTCTTGTTCCAAAGGGATTTGATTATTATGGTGGAGGACATATTCACAAAAGAGTTGAAAAGAAAATTGATAATAGTATAATTGTCTATCCCGGACCTCTCTTTGGTTCTACCTTCCAAGACCTGGAGGAAACTGCAAAAGGAGAAAAAAGAGGCTTCTACATAATTTCATTTGATAAGCGAATTTTAAACTGCAAATTCATTGAGATAAATGTAGCAGAGATAATCTATAAAGAAATTTTATCACAAAAGTGGACCTCAGAAAAACTACAAGATGAAATTACGAAAAACATATCTGAACTCCATGTTAACAATAAGATAGTCCTAATTAAGGTAAAAGGAAAGTTACTTGGAAACCGTTCCAATATTGATTTTGGAAAATTTAGTGTGGACATATCAAAGAGAGGCGCATTATTGTCATTTATTAATACCAACAATCTATCAACAGATGACACACGAAATATAGTAGTGCAAAGCGATAATAAATTTGATATAGAAAGAGAAATTTTTCGTAAAAGCATTAAGAATTTTCAAACAGAATCGTCTCTATCCAATAAAGTAAAAAATCAAATCAATTCAAAATTGACTGGTAAAGCAGGAGAAAATATTTCGATTTCTCTTTTAGATGCTCTTCGAAACGAAAAATTAGAAAATGAAAACGCAAATACATACGACGACAGGATTATCTCCTACGCAAAATCCGTATTTGACAAAGGTTTTTTTTATGATAATTAAAAAAAGGATAGACTTAGTTTAATAACTACTGCAATAAGTGTGGTAA
>DATADQ010000099.1:0-3284 GCA_036258455.1 Nitrososphaeraceae archaeon
CCAGATTTCTCCTAGAGTCTCGAATGTCCATTGTAAGTCTCCACTACTACCATCTATTGCCAATAGGTTCTTATTCATAGATCCAATAATTATCATGTCTTTTGCCACACAAGGAGAAGAAAATACGTCACCGTTAATTTCGAGATTCCAAAGTTGATCACCTCCCTTTACATCTAGTGCGAAGACTAAATTTTTTCCAAGAAATACCTTATCTTTAATCCAAGAATCAAATGTAGCAGATATTAACAGGCCTTCGTGAAGCAATGGCGAAGACACTATGGGACTTCCGATGTTTGAATACCATTTTACTTGTTTCTCAGATACGTTTGCAGCAAAAATTCTTCCCGTGATAGATGCCACATAAACCATACTATTATCATAAATAGGCGAGGCAACCATGGGTCCAAATTCTATTATCCGACGAAGAGAAGGTCGTCTAGATAAATTAGAGGATGACAATCCAGTTCTCTTTGCATTTCCTCTAAACATCTTCCAAGAACATCCTTCCATTTTTTCTTGGATGTCTTTGCATACACCAACTTATAACATATATGAAATGAATCAAACAGACATCTGAATATGTTTGATCAAGATATATGGATATGCTTATTCAATGTGGTCAGTAAGCCGTAAACAATAATTAACATGGATTTTAAGACCTGCATTATTTTCTTTTGTCTAGGGCCTAATACCAAATAACTATTTCTAAACTAAATAATCTATGTGGTTAACTTGGCACTTTCCAATCAAATACATCTACACTTTCTCACAAAAAATAGAATAAAATGGTATGTTACTATAAAGAGTATCGTAGTAGGTAAATCTGCCTATTTCCTACATTAGAAGAGAATTATTTTGTAATGAACCCAGCGACATAACCGACCTGCAAGTCAAGGTAGCTTTGACTATTGCGATTGTTAACCAAGAGGGATTCCTTAACCTTTGTTTGTTCTTATAATTTTCCCATAAAATTTATCAATAAACTCCAAAATTCTAGTATGAGTATCCTGATCCTTTTTTCTCATGTAATAATAAAGTTCCTCCGTTGCAGCATGAAAATCTATCCCAATATTTTGTGCAATTTCTAATGAAATCGAAGTTATGAGTAATTTTCTGAGTACAATATCAGTACCATAATTTACAAGATCCGTAGATAGCTCAGATAATACATTTCTTAAATTTGAATCTATGTATTTGTCTTTGGATTCGCGTGTTCTAATTGAAAATGGTATACCCATTATTCTTTGCTTCATGTGTACCTCTTCTACCATTCCAATAAAGGAATCATTTAACTGTGGATCATTGTACAATATTTGTGATAGAAGTTCAGAGGCATCTGACTCGTTTACATGCGCCTTGTCTACTATAGAGAATAACACATGACATGCGGCACATCCATTTGCCTTAATCAATGAAGGATTATCCTTTACACTGTTTATCACTTCTGAGGTTATCTTTTTTGCTGTATTTTCATTGCTGTCATTGTTCTTGTTTTTATTGTCGTCCTTGTTTAACATAAATCAATCAAAGATAGGACTTACTATTAATTAAGGAAAAACTTGCAACTTAACTACAACAATTTAGGAGTTTTTTTCAATCTTGTGTTCATACATTCGAGTATACTCCTAGCTTTAATGGGAAGTAATGGATTCAACTCAATTAAATAGCTAAAGGAATGGAATATTTACAATGTGGTGAGTGTATACTCACAACTATCAAATCTATGGTGGCAGGCCTGTTATGTTGAAATACCTCCTGGTCCAGTAGCAGTATCAGCATTTCTTGTTGTAAACGACCACTTTTCGTCTGATGCCATCTTATTTCCAGTCTGATCTTCCACTTCTTTCGTTATTGTAACCGTGTACTTTTTACCCTTATCTAAATCGCCGAGAGGCTGTAATATTGCGGTTATACCAGTTTCTAGCTTCACATATTCCACATTCTCATTGACGCTCGATCCTTCCTTCCTTAAAGTAAATGTATTTTTCGTGATAGTTGCGCTGTTCATCGGCTCGCTGAAAATTGCAACGATTTGAGTGCTTACCCCAACATTATTTTGATCTTTTGCTGGATACCTGCCGGTTATCTTTGGAGGCCCTGGTCGATCTCCCTGTCCCAAAGTTCCTGAACGCTTAAATCCTGCTGCTTCAAGGGCCTTATCAGTGGCAGTTTCTGCTCCCCTTACGCCAAAATAGAATGCTATTACTGTTGCCAACGCAGTTCCTAGAATTGCTGCTAAGTTCTGAAGTACGTTTATTAGTGCAGTTGATGCAGGACTCTCTATAGCAATATAAAAGGAAACAAGTGCAACAAGATAAACTACTAGAATGCTGACTACGGCTATTAGCCCGAAAGCCATTACAGACCTGTACAACCCCGCCATTCCTAATGGTCGGCCTAATGATCTTTGTTTATTTTGACGATAATGAGATAATAGCAAGTCAGTTAATATGGGAACAGCAATGACGAGAACAATTGCAGCACCTAACACCCCCGCTATGCTGGATGGAAGATCAGTGAATGCTTGCCGAGCTACAGCTTGAGTGATGTTTGCCCTCCTTTCAGCCTCAGCTAAAGTTTTATCCGCTTCCGCCTCAGCTAAAGTTTTATTCGCTTCCACCTCAGCCTCAGCTAAAGTTTTATTCGCTTCGACCTCAGCTAAAGTTTTATTCGCTTCCGCCTCAGCCTCAGTTAAAGTTTTATTCGCTTCCGCCAGGGCCGCGGCAATGGTTGCATTCGCTGTTGCATTCGCTGTTGCATTCGCTTGTCCCAATGTTACTGCAGTAATATTATCAACTGAAGATGTACTGTCTTGTGATACAGCTGTGTTGATTGGTAATATGTTATATACTAAGGCTATACTGAACACTAACACAATTGCTAAAGCGATTCTTGTCAATTATTGCACTTAGCATGGTGATACTTAAAAGGATGTCTCCCACTATCGAGCATGACTATCTAGGCTTGCCATTTATGGATATTTTCAGGTATTTTACGAATATTATTTGCTAAGTTGGACGAATGGAGAAATACTGCTCAGCCTAATCATTGGAACTAGGCATCGGGGTTTCTTACGAGACTGAGAGAATTGACTGTTCCCCGATACATATCCCTCCGCATACTTATGTGACCGTTTATTTGTTCTTATCTCGTTATAAGTAGACGTCGGTGGCCTGATTAGGGTTGAACTGGTATAACAGTAGTCGTATTAGTTATCGTGGTTGAGATGTGAAATCCTCCCTTGGTGGAAGAGAAGGTTGAAGTCGATGTAGTAGTTGTCGCTA
>DATADQ010000100.1:0-1880 GCA_036258455.1 Nitrososphaeraceae archaeon
GAATGCGTTGATATGAGAAATGGATGATTCTTGAAATTTACCTTTAGAACTTCATCATCAATTATTGTGGTTCCAAACCGTTCGGCCTGTTGTCTCATATTCATCATAAGCTCTGGTCCAAAAATTCCATTAGGAAAACCTGGATAATTTTCCACTTCACTAGTAGTCATAAGTTGGCCGCCAGGAAGAGATCCAGAAATTATCAGTGTTTTGAGCTTTGCACGCGAGGTGTAGATCCCTGCCGTAAACCCTGCCGGTCCTGAACCAATAATTATCACATCATAAAGATTCTTTAGTTCTGTTGAGTCGTGGGAGTCATGTTTTGCATTTTTGGACATGTATGATTAACTGGAGAAAGATTTAACCATTTAATAATTTGTTCGGAATTAAACCAGGTTAGTTGTTTGATTATTTTTGTAAACAATGACTATATTGCTAAGAATTAATGGGTGGAGAAAGTAATCTCTGCTAAATTATTCTTTAGCTTTGGCCAATATTCCTAAATGATCTTTGCATAGTACTTGCTTTATTACTTGAGTATAGATTAAATCTTCTTGCCAATGGGAATTAAACAATCTACATGGATAATTCGAACAGAATGGGTTACCATTAGTAAGAAAAAAAATAGCCTGAATACCGTAACCAGTTGCTACATGCACTAACGGAGGATCATCATATGTAACATAACTATCGGCAAGTTCTCTCTCTATATCTTTACTACTCATAGAGAGCAAATCTTTTAGCATCTGTTTAAAATAATATACTTTTGGTTTAGCAGGCCCTTCAACAATACTAGCAATAGATATTATACTTGGTGAACCACAAATTATTGGCCTAGCATGATATCCCTTGTCATTTTCGTCATGTGTACATACTAAATTATCTTCAAATATGACATGCAAATGGTTTAATTGCATTTCATTTTCATCAATAATTCTGGAATAGATTCTCTGAAAATAAAAATCTCAATAAATGTAATTTTTGGCCAATATCGCATGATGAAGGTTGTAGCCCACGGAGGTGACTAGTATCCAGAAACTCATGTGACAGGGCATCTTCATGTTGTCTACAATATCATCTTCTGCTTTGTTCTTCCTGAAATAATAGGCAAATGACCTGACGTCAATTTCAATAAAAGGAGAGCTCATTCAAATATTGTGAAATTTTTCTTATAAGAGGGGTACGAGGAAGAGGCGTAGAGATGTACATATGAAAATTTTATATGTAAATCACTTTATTCTTCTATCCTAGTTTATTTTTATATCTGGATTTTGTATTTTCTTCAATTTACTGAGAGCAACTTGTGCTGCTTTCTTACCTGATAATAACATTGATCCAAATGTAGGACCCATTCTTGGTAATCCATGTGTTTCTGTTGCTGACATTCCGGCGGCAATTAATCCGGGATAAACTTCTCCTGTATATTCAACTACTGCATCTTCTCCGCTCACTGACATTGGTTCCATACCTTTCCACTTTACATATCCTCTATCCATTAATCTTTTTACTGCTACGGAGTCGTGCCCTGAAGCATCTATTACTAATTTTGATTCAAGGGCAACGGGGTCGACGCAAGTAATGTTTCTTGGTAACGCAGAAACAGGCATCCAGTTTATGACGACTCCTCCCACCCTTTCGTTTTTCAGTACCAAATCATCAAATTTGGTAAGCTGTAGGAATCTGACTCCCGAATCACACGCAGAGGCAATTAGTTTTGAACATGCATGAGGTCCCCATGTAGCATACAATGAATCGGAAATTTTTCTGTAGGGTACTCCAAGTTCATCCCATATCTTATTTGCCGGATATCTAACTGTCACAGGATTCATCATATATCCTCCCACCCAATATCCTCCACCGACATAGTTATTTTGTTCTAT
>DATADQ010000101.1:0-12258 GCA_036258455.1 Nitrososphaeraceae archaeon
GTACATAGAGTTTTCAAAAAGAATTCATACCTCGATTACTATGAATCAGGTACAGATCTTAGATTATCAGATAACATGCTAGAATCATTCATAATGTACCAAAAGTTACTAACAAAACAATTTAAGCGTATGCAAAAACGCTATAACATAATACCAATAGATGGTAATAGACCAATAATTGAAATAAATCAAGATCTTCAAAAAAGGATCGATGATTATCTTATGAATTTACAGAATTACTAATAACACAGGATTTAAACTAGTATTGGCCGAAAGTTACAACTTGATGTTATAATAGCATCGTTTATGAAACTTCTTTATAGCAATGACTTTCCGGTATTTGATAGTCCCTTTGAGCTTTGATGCAATCTTTTTCATTATTAAAACAGAATTGATTGTCGCCAACTTCATCGTAGCAAAAATCACTCACCGGGTCTCCCCAAGATAAATTATGTCCGGCGCTTACTCCAAGTAATAGTATACTAATCATTATACTCAATAAAGATACTTCTATCATCAGGGCAACTATTTGAAGTAATTTCTTATTGATTTACAATAGATTTCATATAGTCAATATGTATCTATAAGTTATCATGGGTAAATCATTTTATTCTGAGAAATTAATTATAGCACTTGAGGTCCAAATAATACTGGAGAAGTAAGTCCGGGTGGTTTTTTCATTTGTACTGTTGTCTTGCAGTCTACGCAAGCCTACTCAAAATTTTCATTATCATTTTTACTATTATCATCTTGTTCAAGTAACGCAGTTTCAAATGCTACTGCCTTATTTGGTTCTGCTGCGTAAATAACATAGTGATGGTTTCTCAAAAGTAAACTAATCCATTCAGCTTTTCTTGTAGGCTCTATTTTAGAGATATCGTAATAGCATATTTGTAAACGATTAAATTCATCAAAATGCTGGTGGCCGGTTTTTTCTAGTAAAATGCTGAAATTCATTCCATCTATTGTTTCTAAATCCGTTATTGTTCCGCCAACGCATCTATATGGGGGTTTCATGTTCGTTGTGTATTCTTCTCGTATCCGATTAAGCGCATGAGATATATCGTGCTTATTATCATCTGATCTTTCTATTTCATAAATTCGTAACATATTTTTCTGTTTGAAAAGGCTTACGTCAATTCCTTCAGCGGATAGCTGTTTTTCAATTATTTCAGGTCTGTCAGTCGTATAGAAAATGCATGATTCACCTTTTGCCAACCCGTTGTGAAAATATCTACCTATTATCCTGTATGCATATTTTTGATCGTCATACAAAAGTAGAATGTGTGTATTTTTTTCCATTTGATCAACAAATTTCATTGGACGATAATTCTTTAGACTGTTCTTGTTTTTAGTATCCATATTTTCTTTAATCTCCTCTCATTTCATCAGGCGGTATATCTAAATATTTTAATGCAAGTTTGCTGCTAAGTTGAACTCTAGTAGGTTTTGTCATACTATCATCATTATTTGTTATTTCGTCCACAATTGCTTTGAGGATATCATTATACAAGTCCAACTTACTACGTCTTGGTTTGGGCAGCAGATTACATAACTATTTCATTTCCATTAAATAAACCTCCCCAAGGGGAGCAATGCTTTTTATTATTTCGTGGATAGAACGACTATGATACTTAAAGATAAAGCAGCAGTCATTTATGGGGCAGCAGGCTCAGTAGGATCAACTGCCGCTTATGCTTTTGCACAAGAAGGCGCCAGTGTTTTTCTCACTGGCCGGTCAACATCAAAACTCAATAAAGTCGCACAGGAGATTTCTTCGGCTGGCTTGAGCGCTGAGGTAGCCGAAGTCGACGCACTAGATGAGCAGGAGGTTAATCACCACTTAGACAAGACTTTTGAAAAGACCGGGCGCATCGATATTTCATTTAATACGATTGGAATTCCCCTGCAGGGAATCGAGGGAACTCCGCTCGTAGAACTTCCCACTGAACGTTTTTTTCTTCCCATATCAATCTACACCAAATCACAATTCATAACGGCCAAAGCTGCCGCAAGATTCATGATCCGAAGAAAATCTGGAGTTATCCTTTTCCATACGCCAGACCCAGCCCGTCTCGCTGCGCCTCTCATGGGCGGAATGGCGCTAGCATGGGCCTCAATGGAAGCTTTATCAAGAAATCTTTCGATGGAACTCGCGCCATCGGGTATCTGCACAGTATGTGTTCGAACCACCGGTTTGCCTGAAACCGAGACCATTACCGTCTCGTTTGGGCTCCATGCACAGGCTTCAGGTATGACTTCCGAGCAACTGCAAGGTTTCCTGGAGAGCATGACTCATACGAAGAGATTAACGACGCTCGCAGAACTTGCAAATGCGCTTGTCTTTGCATCCTCTGACCAATCGAGCGGGATGACAGGGGCGGTGCTCAATTTGACTGGAGGAAAGATCTCAGATTGAAACAAACTCTAAAAGCTGGAGAGGTCAGAATGGGCTCTTTGCTTGAAACCCTGAGGCAGGATAATCGCTACTTCCATGCACTGTTCTCTGGAAAGAGGAACGACAACAGAGTTGATTTTGTTCCTAGTATCTACCATAATGATTTAAACTATTTGAAGGAATATATTGACAAAAGAGGAAGTGAAAATAATGACTGATCCCCTAAAAGGTCACAAGATAGTTTCAGAGGTAGAATGGGTCGAGGCTCGCAAGGCGCTCCTCAAGAAGGAAAAGGAGTTCACAACTTTACGTGATCAACTTAGCCAGCAACGACGTGATCTGCCATGGGTAGCAGTTAATAAGGAGTATGTCTTTGAGGGACACAATGGGAAACAAACGCTGTCAGAACTTTTTGACGGAAGAAGCCAACTATTAGTCTATCACTTTATGTTTGATCCAGGCTGGAAGGCAGGATGTCCAAGTTGTTCCTTTTGGGCAGACAATTTCAATGGAATAATTGTGCATTTGAACCAAAGAGATGTGACCATGATCGCTGTTTCTCGGGCGCCATACAGCAAGCTTGCGGCGTACCAAAAGCGGATGGGCTGGGATTTCAAATGGGTCTCTTCTTACAGTACAGATTTCAATTACGACCTACATGTCTCTTTCACAGAGGAACAGTTAGCCAAGGAGGAAGTTTTCTACAACTATACTGCACGTCCATTCCTTCCTGAGCGGGAAGGAGTCAGCGTCTTTTTCAAAGACCCCGAAGGTCGTGTGTTTCACACATATTCAGCTTATGCTCGTGGCATCGATATGTTAAATGTAGCATATCACTACCTTGATCTAGTTCCCAAGGGGCGAGACGAGGTTGGTCATGCCTTCCCTCAATTCTGGGTACGCCGCCATGATGAATACGGAGATCCCCATTATACTGACATTGAGTATTATGATGTGACAAGAAACCTTTAATGATTTTGGAATATGGTTGTAAATAGTGCCGGGGCAATGAAACGGTACTATGGCAGAAGAAATATGATTAGATACCAGCACTACGAAAAACTCAGTCAAAAAAATAAGACTAGATGAACACCTCAACTCTAGTAACCATTGCAATCGTAATATCGATTTCTGTGTGACAGGGTTAGTATCCATATCGCAGTAGGATGTAATGATGTCATCCATGATAACGCTTTACTACAATCCAGCAGCACTATCTTTGTTTGTGGTAATATGGGCAGCAGGAATGGCTACTATGATGCTCCCTACTCATTTCTTATTAATAAACCTCCCCTTGGGGAGGAATTTTTTTTATATTAACAATGTATTGCATTAACAATGAATAAAATTGAAAATACCAGAGAAGAGGGCTATATAGAATTCAATCGATCACCAAAAAAGAATCATGAAAAGTTATTAGATTTGGAAGAAAGTAACCCTTCTTTCACCTCTCATAAGGCTCTTGATTACATTATTTCATTGATAATTATTGTAACTGGCATTTCTCTTATTGTACTTAGTTTAGCTCCATTTCAGATAACAATAGCGCAACCACAAATAACGCTTCCGAACCAGACATTTTCTGATCTTAAAGAAAAACCTTTTTTGCAAGATATATCTTTTGATATAAATAATGTTACTTTTTCGCACCACATGGCTTCAGTCAATGGCATTCAGCTTCATTACGTTATTGGAGGTCAGGGAGATCCAGTTGTGTTGTTACATGGCTGGCCACAAACATGGTATGAATGGCGACATGTTATGCCAGCATTGGCTAAAAACTATACTGTCATTGTACCTGACCTAAGGGGTCTTGGAGATTCTTCAAAGCCAGTATCAGGATATGATGGTAAAACTGTAGCAGAGGATATTTACCAACTAGTATCCCAACTAGGCTTTAAGAGCATATTCCTAGTTGGACATGATTTTGGTGCAGAGGTAGCTTATCCTTATGCTGCTGCTCATCCTAACGAAGTCAAAGGCTTAGTCATGCTAGATGTTCCTGTTCTGGGTATAGGTCCAGGCAAAAATTTAACAGGCTTATGGTGGCTTCAATTTCATCTGGTGCGGGACGTCCCAGAAATGCTAGTTGAGGGGCATGAGAGAGAGTATCTTACTTGGTTTTATAGGTACACTTGCAATCCTGAGGCAATCACGAAAGATGACATTGACGTATATGTCAGTCATTATGCTGCTCCTGGTGGGATGCGAGCTGGCTTTGAATATTACAGAGCTTTCCCTGAGGATATAAAACAAAATGAACAATATTCTAAGGTTAAACTTCCAATGCCTGTATTAGCGTTGGGAGGACAGTGCAGTTTTGGAAGTGCGGCATTGGATTCAATGCGGATGGTAGCTACAGACGTACGTGGTGGCATAGTTCCTGATTCTGGACATTGGATACCAGAAGAGCGACCAGCTTTTCTAGTAGATCAGCTCTTTAAATTCTTTGCAAACGCTACAAATAATACGTAAATGAAGTTCAGTCAAGAGGATAAAACAAGTCCCATGGCAAAACGCTTCGGAAAACTGCTTCGAGTTTGGCCCGTTTAATGTCCATAAGCTCTAGTTTAAGCTGTCTTCTCCCAGACCACTATCTCCGGAAGGCGGTGGATAAAAATCTGAGTAATCCGACAAAACGAGGAGTTGGCCACACGGCATAGGTGAGAAGTTGAATATGAAAACTATGAACTCTACCATACCAGTAATCTTATCAATACTTTTAGCGATCTCAGTGATAGTTACAATACTTACCGTACAGTATTCTAATATCGAATTCGAAGCAGAAGCGAGACAACCTCATAAAGTTCTAATTGTCGTAACTAGTCATGGAGTTCTAGGCAATACAAGTTTTCCCACAGGTCTTTGGCTACCAGAGATGACCCATCCATATTATGCGTTAAAGAATGCTAGGTTGGACGTAGTAGTAGCAAGTCCTAAAGGTGGCAATATCCCAATAGATCCATACAGCATACCATCAAATCCTTCTGGTACTAATAGAGACGATCCAATAACTCAAAAGTTTCTAAACACTCGAAGTGATGTAGTAAAGATCAATAATACAGTACCTCTATCAGATATAGATCCTAAGGGTTTTTCTGCGGTAGTTTTTCCAGGGGGTAACGGAGCTACGTATGACTTTCCTTCAGATAGGAATGTTAACCGTATAGCCGTTGCCATTTATGAACAAGGAGGAATCGTAGCAGCAGTTTGCCATGGTCCCGCAGCTCTTCTGAACGCAACCATGCCCGATGGCACGCATCTTATTAAAGGATCGAAAGTAACTGGTTTTTCAAACGAAGAGGAGGCTATCACAGAAATATTGATAGGCAAAAAAAATGTAATACCCTTTTTCCTAGAGAACGAACTCCCAAAACGAGGGGCTACTTATGAAGAAACTTATGTACATGAACCATTGGTTGTCGTAAGTGGTGAAGGAGGACGACTAATTACAGGACAGAATCCTGAGTCAGCTACAAATGTTGGAGAGAAGATAGTTGAAAGACTTAACCACAGTTTACCTTAAATTAAGTCTACATAGATAGATGGTAGTATTGTCCCTGAAGTTACTCATTTACGCTGCAGCAGCATGCACACTAATAGCTGGTATATTGCACGTATTAGTGGCCTCAAATGCTATAGGACTTAATTTTCAAGTAGGTGTCTTTTTCTTAGTCGCCGGGATTGCACAAGTATTTTGGACTTTACCAATGGTAAGGACATGGGGTAAAGTCTGGTATGTCGTAGGCTTAGGGGGTACTGTAATCTTGATTGCCATTTGGCTTATAGCAATAACACCAGGAAATCCAATAACTGAAAGAACAGTACCGGTTGAGGGATGGGGAATAAGTATAGCAGTCTTTGAAATAACCTTCATAATACTATGTGCTATCATAATTACAAGAATTAGAACAGCCTAGGAAAAAAGCAGTCCATGCCTTTATCTTCATAGCTTTGTCTCATGGCACTGATTAATTCAGTTTTTTACTCAATATTACTATTTTTAATTAAAGCATTTTTATTAATTGCCAGATGATTTAATGTTAGAATATTCTGAAACCCTCTAAATCCATTTATTATTGGTTTTACCCTCTTGGTCTTTCATGAAGGAACTCTAACCCATGGGTATGTAACTTATCATATTGCCTATACGATATATATAAATAGGCAAATGTCCATATATTATATCGTATGACCGATATGATGTATGAAGGAGTGATTGCAAATTGATACCAATCTCAGAAGAATCTATTGTAGATGCAGTCGAAAAAGTCAGCAAGAGCGTAGTTAACATCGCCAGCGTTAGAATGGTGCAAGACCAGCTATTCAGGGTATTTCCAGTACAAGGTGTTGGGTCAGGTATCATCATAGATAGTAGAGGACATATACTCACAAACAACCACGTGATTGATGGGACTGACAGATTAAGGGTGACTCTTGGGGATTCAAAACAGGTAAGTGCAAAAGTTGCAGGAACAGATCAAGAAACCGATTTAGCCGTAGTTAGGGCTGAATCTCTTGAGATACACAGTCATGATGAAGTTAAATTTCAGCCTGCAAATTTGGGAAACTCGGAAGAGCTTAACGTCGGACAAATAGTCATGGCTTTGGGTAATCCCTTCGGACTAACTGGAGGACCAACAGTAACTGCTGGAATTATCAGTTCATTAAACAGAAACGTACAATTCGAAAATGGAATCTTAGAGTTAGTACAAACGGATGCTGCAATAAATCCTGGAAATTCAGGCGGTCCGTTAATTAACACGAAGGGTGAAGTAGTAGCAATAAATACAGCAAAGATTCCATATGGACAAGGAATCGGGTTTGCAGTTCCTATTAATGCTGTAAAATCGATACTAAACGACTTGGTAGAGAATGGACATGTCACGCGACCATGGCTAGGTATTAGTACAGTAAAAGTAGATCCTAGAATAGCCAGCTTTTACAGGTTACCAATAGTACATGGTGCATTAATAGTCAACGTCGAGCCATATAGTCCAGCAGATAATGCAGGTTTACGAAGAGGAGACATAATCGAAGAAATAGACGGAAATAAGATAGAGAGTCCTTCGCAGATATCATCTTATATAAGAAAGAAAAAGATGGTAAATGATAGGGTAACAGTCATGGTAAACAGATATGGTAGAGTTTATGAAATACCTTTCCAAATGGAGGCTCATCCATAACAAGTACTATTTAGAATAAATTCACTACTGTCATTTTGCAGATTTCTGGTATTCGATTCTTTGAGTTTCAGTATTTTCATCTACACTTTTTGGACTATCCGGGTTTTTTGTAATCAAAAATTTATCAATCGTATTATTGGTATCAGAATAATATTCAACGTTCATTGATTTACCTTCTATTTCTACATTTATACATCCATATCCTTCGTAGGTACTGGCGAGATAAGGTTCATTATTTACGGAATTAAGTGATTTCCCTCCGGTACCGGCAATTAAAAAGATAATTCCAGATGGATCATGATAGTAAGATTGTTCCTTATCAGATACAATTGGTTTTGAATTTCTATCATCATTATATAAGAGCGGATAGGTTCGCTGATAATTATGTAAATGTCCCTGTATTACTAAATCAACACCAAAGTTCTGAAATAATGGATGATAGTTCCTTCTCATATCCGTAGTTTTGGAATCGCCAGCAGAATAAAATGGCTTGTGAAAAAATATAATTATCCAATCAATATTTTCATTTGTTTTTGTTCTCAGAAGATCATTTTTAACGAATTTCAATTGTTCAGCTTCGTCGGGCATATTAAGTTCTGTAGAAAGCGCAAGAAAGTGGGCATTACGATAATTGAATGAATAATATTGCTTGTCAAGTCTAAATTCATCCATATAGGCCTGTAATAATTCGCCTCCTGTATCATGGTTTCCTAACGCAATTTTGAAGGCGTTACCTACGGATTTTACAATATTAAGCCAACAATCTATAGAATTCTTATATGAATAATCACCTAGTCCAAGGTATAACTCTGGTTCCATGCTTTTCATCATAGAGAAAGTGTGGAGTGCTTCGTGTCCGCAACCCCAATCTCCTGCAGCCACAAAATTGAATTCTGTTTTGTTGATCTCTTTAGCTTTAATAGGCATTAACTGAGATAAAGATACAAGAAATAACAAGACGAGTAGTGAACATACTAGGGGAATAACGCTATAACGAAACGATATCATTCTTCTATTCCGATCTTATCACTTTCGAACAAAAAATCTAACTGCAAGTTTTTTCTGTAGATCTAAATTGTCCTGTGTCAGTCCTACGAATATCAAAGAACTACTGTATTCACTTAGATTTTTGTCAGGAAAAAATAATTTACATCAAGTAGTCTATTCTAGAACCAGGTTATGTGCTTGTACGTCAACTAACCAAACACCTTTACCAAATATCTCTCACACATCAATAATTCCACTAGATTCCCACTCTCCCGCCTTTCGGTTTGGGATAATGATACTTTTCCGGAAACATATCAGAGATTTCTTGTGTTTCAGTGGTCTTGAGCCTGAACTCTGGTCTTACACTTAGCTCAATAAGAGGCCAAATTTTATCTCCTTGCCAAAATTCCAAGCACCGCTCCAAAGGCAATATGGCGTACGATTGTCATTAGAGGAACAAGCGGAGAGATGGCTATGCCTGCTATCCCTGCTCCCATCGCAGGAAAAAGTCCGAAAAAGATCGGTCCCACAGCTACCATTACGGCGAATATGATTCCATAAAACCACTTGTATTGTTTAGTTACTCTTGTTGATATTGGAATGAATACGTAGGTATAGAACACAGCAAGACCACTCCCAATTGCAAAATGAAGGATATTACCTGCTGCGACTGTAGGTCCATTCTGTCCTACAAGAAGTGATCCGAGAACTCGAGTCAGATCAAGCGGAATTCCTGTTATAGCAATATCAATGTACATTACCATATTGAATGCGACTGTACCAACCAAACCTGCCACTATTGCTGCAATGAATTTTGATACAGATTTCTGCTCTGTTTTCTGCTGAATATAGTTTCTCATAGATATTTATTGTCATGTCTTCAATATATCTTTGGTGTATACTAAATTGCACATAATAGAACCTATATAAATAAGCCATGCCTATTTCTATTCAGATGACGGAATACAGAATTGACAGTACCGATATCCAAATCATGAAAATGCTTACAAAGGATTGTCGAGTGTCTTACCGGAAAATCGCATTGTCTCTTGACATTACCATAAACACCGTAAAGAGACGAATGAAGAACCTTATTTCGAGGAAAATCATTGAAGAATTTTTGGTCAGAGTCAAGTTGGGCCCATTTGGATACCCTAACGTTTATAATTTGATACTCAAACATCAACGCAATATCGAAAATATAAGACGATACCTTCAGAATCTAGGCTACGTTTTCATGTATAGTAATTGCGTTGGTGGTGTCTCGCGCTTTGCCCTCGCCACCAAAAATAACGTAGATCAAGAGTTAAGCTCTCTGCCTGAAAAGATAAAATCCGTTCAAGTAATTGATATTTTTGGTGGTAACTGGGAGTCGAACTTCTTTTTCAACACAAACGATTTGAAGATATTAAAGTGCTTATTAGCCAAACCGAGAATGAAGGTTAAGGAAATTGCAAGAGCGATCCATGTCTCACAGAAAACGATTTCAAGACGCATCGATGCCATGTTATTAAATCACGTAATAGATTTTACTATCATAGTCAATCCACGGGAGATGAAAGGCTATGTCAATGCTGGTATTTTCATTCATGTTGAAAAACAACATCGCAAAGAAGTTACCAAAAAGATTTACGAAGAAATCAAGAATCTACTTGTATTAGGACCGCCATATGAAGATATAGACACGATTGGTCTTAACCTATATGTGCAGAATATGTGGGAAATTGAAAAGATCCAAAGAAAAGCGGAATCCCTAAGTGGCTTCAAGAATGTATCAACAATTCTACCCTTACATAGGCAATACTCTCACGACGTGTTACTACAGGAGATAGACAGGAGAATTGCTGCAAATATTAAATTATAAGATTCAGCTAACTACTTGGCTAATGTATCAGTTAATCATTGTGCTTTTTGAATTGATAAGTTAATAGTCTCAGACAGAGAACAATAGTTTCTAACTGAAATAATTTGTATAATTTATAAACCAATGGGCTTATAAACATAGATTAAGATATAATTTGTATGAGCTCTATTATAGGAGCTATAGAGAAAGAAATTTTGAGTTGGCCTGGAGTCACTCGCCAGCCTCACCGTTTTGGTGGTATTGAATATCGCATAGGAAAAAGAGAGATCGGACATGTCCACGACAGCAGTTTGGCAGATCTGCCGTTTCCAATGGAGATCAGAGATTACCTTGTAGAGTCAGGTCGTGTTTTATCGCATCATGTTCTACCTCAATCTGGATGGGTAAGCAAATGGATTAAAGATGAAGATGACCTAACACAAGTTATAGAATTATTTAGGATGGAATATGAACACCTCAACCCTCAAAGACTGTGATCTCTTGGTATCAAAAAGTATTAGTGTGCCTATTAATAGACTCACTATAAATAGGAATTTATTTGATTTGTATATAGGTAATTGGTAATTTGGTTGAGATTATGAATATATTGACAGTCAGAAAAGACAGAACTACACATCTTATATCTCTACTATCATTCTTAATTTTAGTAACGCTAAGCCCTACACTAGTTTTAAATAATCGTGTGACGGCGAGTGAATTATCAGAGGAAAAAGGGAATATGAGTAAACCTAAAATCCATACTCACATGTCTGGGGAAAAAGGTATTTTCGCAAATGCCTATCTTATTGAATCTCAAAATGGTGTAGTGATGATTGATTCAACGCTTACAGAAACTGAAAGCAAGGCTCTCAAATCCAAAGTAGATTCAATCAATAAACCGCTTCTTGCCATAATCTTAACTCATCCTCATCCTGATCACGTTGCCGGAGTTGCAAATCTGGTAACATCACCAAAAGTCCCAATCATTTCACTAGAATCAGTAGCTAGAATAATGAATGCCACAGAGGAGGCAAAGCGGATTCAATGGACACCTGTTTTTGGAAAAGAGTGGATTAGTAAATGGACATATCCAAATCGGTATGTAAAGGATCTAGATACAGTTACCTTTGATGGAATAACCTACAAAGTGTATGATTTTGGTCCTGGTGGAGATTCGGATGCAAACTCAATATGGGTGATGGAAAATGGACCTAGCGTTGCGTTTGTTGGTGATTTACTCTTTAACGGATACCATCCATATATTGCAGACGATCATATTTCTGACTGGTTAAAGAACCTTGAAAAGGCCCGACATCTTCTTGCGAATATAAGCATGATATACCCAGGACATGGAGCACCCGGTTCAATAGACTTGTTCGAGTCCCAAAAGAAGTACTTGATAGCATATTCTGATGCGGTAAGCGAGCTTTCCGATGGTAATTCAATTCTGACAGATGGAGCAAAAAAAGAACTAACGCAAAGAATGGAAAAGTTCCTTCCTGGAGCTGGTTTGTCATTCCTCATCGCAGTTAGCGCAGATCCAGTCGCTGCTGAACTTTCAGCAAAGAAATGAGAAATGAGGCGCATGATAACCGGTGACCCCACTTACCAGCAAATTTCGAATCCCTTAGAATCCAATATTGATTTAAGCTTCCACAATCTGCTGAATTATTTGTTACCAAGGGGAATCAACTCCTTGTCAACAAATTCTTGAAAAGCAGGATCGAACCACTTTTCCATTTCTATTTTATCCTTCCATATTTCCTTTATCATTCCTTGGTCAAAAGCACTTTTCATCCATCGCAACCATCCAGTCCATTCATTGTCACTGAGGAGCTTTCTTT
>DATADQ010000102.1:0-9295 GCA_036258455.1 Nitrososphaeraceae archaeon
TGTGTTGAAAGGAGTTGGAACTGGTATCTTGGCAGGAATAATCGTGTGGGCTGTTCTTTTCCTGCCAATAAATTACGCAATAATGCAACCAACTTTACAAAAAATGGTAGCAGAGTCAGATCCGTCATCTTCACAGTATACATTGGCAAAAAACCTAGTCGAGCTTTCAAATACCATTTTTTGGGGTTCATTATCGCTACATATAGTGTTTGGTGGTGTAATGGGATTTTGTGCAAGACTTGCTATAGCTGAAACTAGCATAATACATGATTAACTTAGTTGATAGAAGAAAAACTTTAAAGCTCAATTTCTAGTATAATAAGTCAAGAACCTATTTTTAGAACCGATAGCGTCGTGAGTACCGACGGCCGAGGACTTGCAATACAATCGAAATATTAGTATCGACTTTACTTGTGGTTAAGATAAGCTAAGTTGCTCTATAATACAAC
Source organism: Nitrososphaeraceae archaeon (assembly GCA_036258455.1). GTDB lineage: Archaea > Thermoproteota > Nitrososphaeria > Nitrososphaerales > Nitrososphaeraceae > TA-21. Next base: position 450 of record DATADQ010000102.1, read on the forward strand.
TCAGAACCCTTAGCGGTTGATATCTCTCGCCGTTCCACGAGACCCTGAAGCTGGAGTGGTGCCGTTGCAGCTAGAAAGTGGATAAAGCTCTCAGGAGTGGGATTAGGATTTACGCCTTTCTTTCGTCTTGGTTGAATGCTTGATTTCTATGCAACCTTAAGAAGTCAAGCACAATCTTACTAGCTCTATCAACAATGTTACCCTTCTGAAATTCATCAATTGATATTGGCATGAGTAAAGTAAGGCTCAGTTGTATTTATTGTTCTAATTATATTCATAATAAGCTTAACATCGAGAACAAAAAGCTAAATACCATCTGGTATAGCCCTACTACGTGAAGGGCACTAATCCCTATGAACCCTACCTAAATACCAGAAAAGATTAGAAATATTCTTCATTTGCTAATCCTCCTCGAGATAAACCAGAAATTTCTAAATTTGGCCAGTATAAAAATTGGATCCGAATTGTTAACAATCCCCATCCCGACGGTCCAGGTAAGTATTGGGGTTCATATATTACTAAGCGGAATACGATGAACAGAGAAAGGAGGAATGCCAATTGACAACTATGCTAGGGATTCGTCCTAACAATGAGAAATATTTTCATATTTCACTTTCCTTCATATAATATGTAAATGCGCATTAGACTGCAATACTGTATAAATCGATTATTGTCATTACTACTCTTGTCAATACTAGTTATTGGTAATATTAGTATTATACCATCCCAACTTCATGGTCAGACAACAGATAATCCTACTCTAAAAATTAATGAGGGAGTGTCGAGTGGAGATGTCACCTACAAGAGTGCGATGATATGGTCAAGGGTTAATAATGAATCTAATATGCATATAAAGTATGATAATAATTCAGCATTTCTTCATCCTAATCTAAGAATAAAATGGGTTGATAATACTACAGATTTTGCAGGAAAAATAAAGATAGACGATCTTAAGCCAAATACAAAATACTTTTATAAAGTCTGGTTTTCCAGCACCGATAACGGCACTAATAGTTCAGCTATAGTGGGAAACTTCAGAACCGCACCAGATCCTGCTTCAGGTGGTAATTCGATAAGTTTCATACTAGGTGCAGATATAGGTGGTCAACAGTTTTGCCGTGAAGTAAATGATGGATATTTAATATTTGAAAAAATGAAATCGCTTTTGCCGGACTTTTACATACAGAATGGTGATATGATCTATGCCACTAATGATTGTCCTAAAGAACGGCCAGATGGTGGTCAGAATATTCCAGGAAACTTCTCTGGAATTGCAAATTCAACGGTCGACTGGAAGAATTTGTCCCAGGTTCATGATATCTATCTGAAACATTGGATTTACAATAGGGGAGATCCTCATTTACAAGGATTTCTTGGCAGTACGTCGATGTACAGCCAATGGGATGACCATGAAGTGATTAATGACTTCGGATCTCAATGGTCTTACTGGAATTCCCAAAATAAGAACAGGACAGGATACCAAAATCTTGTACAAGCAGGCAGAGAAACCTTCTTTAATTTCTCTCCTTTAGAAAGGAACCAACAAGAACCTGATAGGATCTATAGATCGTTTCACTGGGGGAAGGACATGGATCTCTTAATTTTAGATGCAAGGTCTTACAGGAGCAGAAATGATCTTCCAGACACAGAACAAAATAATAAAACTTTGCTTGGCATGGATCAGTTGTCGTGGCTAAAAGGGACACTAGCAAATTCCAATGCCACATGGAAGATAGTAAGCAGTGACGTGCCCATGTCTATACCAACTGGTTCTAACGCATCTGAGCTTGGGCGAGACGGATGGGCAGGTGGAAGCGATATAGATTTTTCTTCAAAGACCGGATTTGAGAGAGAACTTCAGGATCTAATGAAGTTCATAGATGACCATAACATCAATGATGTAGTCTTCGTGACTACTGATGCTCATTTCCCTGCTATATTGAAATATGATGCTGATGTTAATGGTGACGGAGATCCAATCAATGTCTATGAGATAGTATGTGGCCCCCTAAGTGCTATTCGTTATGGTATACCGGGAATTCCACTTCCCAATTTAGATCCCACATTTCAACCCACCATTTTGTATATTGAAGGCGGAATTCTCAACTTTGGACATTTTAAAATAGAGAAAGGGAATGATGGCCTGATCCACCTAATTGCTTCCATAATTGGAGAAGATGGACTTCCTCGACCCAATTCACATTTAGATCTTACTTCTCATCAAAAGATTGATCAGAATAAGTAAACCAGCAAAAATTTTTTATTTTATTTTGATATCCAAAATGATATACCAGTAAATATAACATCTTTATTCTATTTTATTACGTTGGGCAAACGTCTACCTCATTATTTGATTTTTTTGACATAAATTTGGACATATAACTTGAATAACCAACTTTATTTCGACCAAATCATATTGGAATTTGCGTAAAATTTATTTAATTACCTACCTAGTGTAGAAAGATGATAAGGAAATTTGTTAATATTTTAATGTTTATTATGTGTCCATTATTTTTAGTCTTAAACCTAATTGTATTTCAATACACAGAAGTTAATGGTGTTAAGTTTGATCCTGTTCGATTTGATAATATACCAATAGCTAAAATTAATTCAGATAATGGTGAATACAAAATAGGAGCTGATTTTTCGATTGATTTTGGTGACGAAACAGTAATCAAAAAAGACAAGGATGCCAAATATGCTAAAAATATGATTTTGGATAAGGATGACAATGGATTATCTGTTGAATTAGAATGCGATAGCAATGATCTATGTGGTACAAGTTTAGCTCCTCTAGATGTCAAAATTTATTTAGTCGAAGGAGTCATTAGCGATGAACAAATTGCCAATAATTCTATTCCAACTTCGGAAATAGCAGATAATAATTGCGGTACTCAACCGATAAAGGATTGTGCAAATATTGATTTTTCCATTCCAACTGACACAATGTCTCAAAATTATACGATTCTGGTCGATATGTCTTTTGATGAAGCAGAGTGGATATTTGTTAATCCAGTTAAAATACTAAAATGACACATTATTAATCAGTATCTTCTATTATCCTTATTTAATCATAAAGAATCATTTAATGAAACTCTAATTGGTAACACACAACAATTTATGATGAAACTAAGTAAAAGTAAAACTTGATTCCTAGTAGGATTTGTAGAACTTCATGCTTCTGCAATGTCAAAACGAAAAAACACCGACAGTAATCTGGAACTGCCAAGGGCATAGTTTTAAACGAATCTTAGTTTAAACCGAATAGGTAAGCTTCTCAAAACGCTAATTATAAATCTGCATACAAGTAATTTATCCATTCTGTTCCACATTAAACTAACTAACCGTTCCACTCCTCGTATATGATTATTATGTTCTATCTATCATCTATCATTTTTTATGGCAGTACCTCTAGGGTTACGTCTTTAACAGTTATGGAACCATCAGCTGAATTATTCCTAATCCAAAGGTAAGACTTTTCCTCGTATAAAGACCTTTTAATCATCCAACTTTTCGGTGAATCGTCAAATCTATTCATCACCCTGACAAAACCAATACCATCATTGAAGTCAATCTCTCCTATTTGGCGTACCTTATTTCCATCATCTTTTACAGTAAATCTTAATTTGTATTCTTTCCCATTTTCTAACGTTTTATTATCAGGAAACTTATCCCTCTTTGCCTGATCATGACAGTTATGTGTCGGTTCTCTTTTTGAGACCCATTTCTTCGTTTGAACAGAGAAGCCGTAACCTCCAAATCTATTACCATCAAAAGGTCGTCCGTCCTCACATTCCTCTTTATCTGTAGGTTCATTATGTCTGGATCTTAATTTCAATGAACAGTCATCTTCTTCTTCGTCGATAAAATTTGGTATCAAAGTCAGGGTCAGAATTGAACTATAGTTCTTGTAATGGCAGTAGATTCTGGCTCTGTTTCCTGAAATGGTAGCATTTCCATTTCCATCAATTACGAGTTTTCTGTTCCTCTGGCCAGCCCTGAATTCCACATTTGGATCTTTTGGATCAAATCCGATTTGCGTTAGCATTCTTGGAATTCCATTACTCCACTTTTCCGATACGTTAAATATGACCATTTAGCTACCTGGTAAAGACTAGAAGTATTTAACCTTTTAATTTGGAATTTATGATTAACGCTGATACCTATTATGATAAAGTTCTGGCGATAGAACCCAATAACACTAATGTACTCGACTAAAAACAGGCAGTCCTTGATTCGCTAAGTAAAACAAAGTAAGGTAAGAGTACACATAATACAATATGTAATTTGCCGAAAAGAACGAATTCTGTACACAAGATCCTGTCCATCAAACTCCACCAGATATGATTTAGTTCCAGGCAGAGATATGTAAAATTCCAAACTGTGACCAGTTTCCACTGTACATTCTTGTACAAGCTTCGTTACCAATAATCAGTAGATTGTCACTAGTATGTATCAAGACTACGGCCTGCCAACGAGAATATAAATGAAGAAAATGATTTTGGTGTAATTACTGAAAACGGGTACCAACATGGTACAAGGTGCTAACTTAAAAAAGCCAGGGCTGAGCATAACAAGGTGGAGCATATTCCTTCACGTGACCTAATAGGTCAGGTCCAATTGATGGTGAGGTACCGACGAGTTATCCTTCTATTTTACAACAATGTGGCTTTTGGTATGACGGACTCAGAAAGGCTGTAGATATTTTTTTGGGTATAATAATTCAAACTTATACAGTCGGTGCTTTTATCCTGCCAAAATATGATTTAACGCTTGGTCGGTAGAGGTAGTAAATTATAATTCCATTTATTATTAAACCCACTATACTTTCAATACTTCCAGCTATAATAGATATTATATTTAGTACTATAGAGATAATGGTAATTATAATGGTAACTATCCATGCCCAAACTTTACCTTTCAAGAGACCCCATGCTACCACAAAGCTTGCAATTCCAATTACAATAAACACGCCTCCAAACACCCCCATAAATCCACCAAGAATAAATAGGGTGTTATTTGGAATGGTAACGTTAGTACCATTTATGTTTAGGGTAATTGAAGAGTTAGACGTATTATTATTGTCAACAACATTAATCTGACTTATGATTGGTGCTAATGCTACGAGTGTTATTCCTGCAAACAAAAGAAGTATGCCACCAATAATCGTAAGTATGGCTATTATCGTGACCCCAATGGGACGTTTCCTTTCCAATTCTAATCATTAGTATCCTGTGCAGAATATATACATTTTGAACGAATTCGCACGGCCTTTTATTACTAGGTAAGCTGGCCCATTTGACTTAGATATTTAGCTCATTGTTAGTATCCATTTTTATTTATTACATTTAATATATCATCTCAATCCAATAATAATGTCAATTTTTATATGCATGGACCCTTCTAAAAACTCCCGCAAGAACTATTCACATTTCCTTATGTCGAATACTAACTTCCTTTTGTATTGATGAGTGCTTAAAAGGTAAGATTACAATTTCGGTTTATGGCTGCCAAAAAGCGTGAAATGGAGTCGATGTAGTTATTTGGCATGACAACTTAGAAGCAATAATCCATGAAGGTAAGAGTATATTTCTGCAGAGAACCCGATATTCAAACTGTAATCCTAAGGAACAATAAATTGAGTAGACAGGCACTTGATACCATCTATGATTTAGTTTGGGAATGTGAATTTAAGAATATTCTCAGCGTAGGTAAGATTTGGCTGAAATTTATTGAAGATGGGCATAATCCATTTGGAATAAGATTGAGAAAAAAAAGAAGTCATAACAGGATATCGGCTGGAGATATTATTCAAGTTGCTAGTGATTTTTATATAGTGCATAACATTGGTGCTGAGAAAATAGAAGTAAATTATTAATTTAGTACTGATAATCACATCCCATAAGAAAAATAAAGTTCATATGCGTTACGTTCCCTCAGTCAGGTCCGAAGAGAGATAGGCTGGGATTGTAGATATGTGCACCTGTCAGAGCAACAGATGAAAAGCCTAGATATAGCACTTGTTCGCCAGTATTGAAAGGAGTACCATCAAGTGCATCTGCTGCTTGCTATGCAGTTAGATCATCGTTCCAGGCACGAACCTCATCAAGTTTTCCGGTAAAGAAGTTTGTGATATTGGACTTAATATCGAGCTAGAAAACAAGAACACAATCAGAGTACTTGCTGTAATAGTAATTAGTGAATCGGTGTCACCTTGAAATCTTTATTTCTTTGGCATAGTTGCAGTACGCCAGCACATTGATCAAATAGCGATATAGACTTTCTACAATTTACCTATGAATGCGTAATTATTGACCAAAATATAACCGCTAATAAGTACAACTAGCGAATATGAGACAGAATTTTTACCAGAGCATTAATATGTCCTCTCTCCAATATAAATAATCAAATACTTTGATAAGAGCCAAGTGTGGTCACAAAGTTCAAAATAAATACATAGACCTACATGATGGACTATGTAGAAAATGTCATTCTAATTTTTCATATATCCTTGATCTAGTATCAAAATCCGGTGAGGATGCATTAGTGCAGTACTGGTACGCCATGATCCTTACTAATTTATCATCCGGAGTAAACGACCAAGAATCTAATTGTCTGATTGGACATTTAATTGAATTCTATCAAAGACAACTAGTCATAGTTCCCTCGAAGGAGAGTTATATAAAAAAGATGCTATACATGTTGAACTCTTTACAGGAACCATTTGATATTGAATCCCTAAAGTGATATTTGACAAATTAAGTATTAGATTCATAATTTCCCTCTTTCTGAATCTGTACTGTTAACAAAATGGTTCTTGACATCCTGATAATGTTACATTAATCCTTCGTATCCTTTATCGAATTTCTGTTCTATTTCTTTCAGTTTTAAAAGAACATCTTGTCATTTCTAATCTTGAAGTATTTTGAACGATAGTCATTGATGTGACTGTTATAGACCCTCCCTATATTCTGTTTCCAAATATATAAACCCTATCCGATTTTACTACTGACCAAATGTCATAGTTATCATAGTTTCCATTTATTCCATCTCCTGCATCATTAAGGACAATTTTACCGGAGATACCTAAATGGTTGGCAGCAGTAGTATACATTGTTTAGTCCACTGAGTTAGAATTTATTGCCAAATACTGTATAGAACATTAAGTTAATATCTAACTTTCACGAAATATTTCAATGACAAAACTCTATTGTCACATTTGCAAGGAAGGGGGACGTGAGTGTGTAGAGGTATCAGAACGTTCTGAACTCCTATTTATGAAATCACATCTCAGATGCCATACTTGTGGACGACCGCTAGTAACATAGATTATTGTACCAAATCGACTACTCCTTCTTTGTGTATATTATATTAAATAATAGCAAGCTGTACCAGGTAGGGCAGAAGGGATCACCAATGATAATCTGACATATCAATTCTAATCCTTCTTGTTTGTATCGGAATTGATAATAACACAAGTCAGGATGATGAGGATGTATCAATTCAATCCTAATAATAGTATCGCTCTTGATTCATATTAAATAATGTAATGTAAATGGATGTAAGTATGGTGTCAAATTTAGTCATATACGACCATATAGATTTAGATTTCATTTAATTATTATATTCATTTGAACAAGTTATTTCCAGTAGGACAAATTTCTCCGGAGGGATCACAATACTGAGATTAAACATTGAACTATTGTTTCAGCAGTCAATGACAATTAGCAGATTAACAACTATTATATATTGTTGTAGAGATAATAATGTGAAGTGAAGTGAAAAATAAGGTTGCCGATTCATGTGGACACATAGATAAAGTTAATCAAAGCATCAAGGGGAATACAAAAGGGTGTGAAGAATGTGAAAAAATCGGATCTGATTGGGTGCATTTACGCCTTTGCTTAACATGCGGTCATGTAGGATGTTGCGATTCTTCTGTAAATAAACACGGGACAAAACATTTTAAATCTACGAGTCACCCAATTATAAGATCTTTTGAACCTGGTGAAAAATGGAAATGGTGTTATGTTGATGAAGTTTTCATAAGGTAGAGAAAGCAATACTCTTCAAAGTAACCAAAATGTGGGTGATTGGATGAAATCAAGTAATAATACTGATGTTAACGATAATATAAAGCCGAAGATTATGCCACTACCGAATGGTCCGTATTACTTGATAAACGACATGGAACCTAAGGTAATTGACAATCTTAAAAATTCTAAAGGAGAGCCTCTATCGACAATAGTAGGTATCGCCTTGTGTCGCTGCGGAGCATCAAAGAATAAGCCATTTTGCGATGGTACACATAGCGTTATCAGATTTTCAAGCGAGAATAGTACCTCGAAGGAAAATGACATTAACAAAGTAACTATAAAAGATAAAAGACGTGACTATCCTGGAAAGGAAATTACGATCCATGATAATAGAAAGATTTGCTCTCATGCAGCAGAATGTGTTAATAATCTTCCCTCTGTATTTAAATTAGGATCTAGGCCCTGGATTAATGCTGATGGATCTGGATTGCAAGATATGATTAACACTATAAGAAAATGTCCCTCCGGCGCCTTAAGTTACTCAGTTGATGGAATCGAATATAGAGATCCAAAGGTACAAAGTAATCCGACTGTTACTGTATTAAAAAATGGACCCTATCACATTACTGGAGGAATAGAGCTAATTGGTGAACACATTGAATTTGGAGAAGGAGCGTCAAAAGAACATTATACCCTCTGTCGATGTGGTGCTTCGGAGAATAAACCATTCTGTGATGGAACACATAGAAGCATTAACTTTAACGGTGGGCAGAAGAAATAATCAACTATGGTCCGTTGAATTCTACGACA
>DATADQ010000103.1:0-1714 GCA_036258455.1 Nitrososphaeraceae archaeon
AACAAATAGGGCTCTCTCGAAGGTTTATATTTCCTAACTTCTTCTGCGCTAACAATACAGTCAAAATATCTTCTTAAACCACTATTGGAAAGAAGCTTATCAGATTTATCATATTCTCCATTAGTTAAGACAATTAATGCCGTTCTATCTAAATCTCCCTCATGTTGTTTTTCTGTCGCTGTTACTTTTGCTTGATTTAATTTTTGTAAACCTCCCTCTGAGTCAGGAAATGGGTCCAGATTCAGTTTTGCCTCAGCTAGTTTGCATATCTGTTCATCGCTTAGTTCTACCCCAAAAACTTTAGCAGTAAATTTTAACGCACGAATCGATAGTTGGCCAAAGGACTCGAATGAATTTATCGAATTCAATAGCCAGGCATATTGAAGCTGTTTTGTATACCATATTTCCGTGAATAACATAGGTTCATCAATTTTGATGATGGAAATACCTTCTTCATTTGTCTCAGTCTCATCTGATGCTTCCAAGGTCCGCTTCTGATTGCTCTAATCCTTCTACGTCATCAGTGGCTCCAAGAAAGAGTCTATGGGGAGAGCAGATTTTTCAAAGCGCTTATGGCTGGCAGTATTTATTACCTCTTTGATCCTCAAAATGTTCTTTTTATATGATAGGATCTTGTATTGAGTTTTCATTTATTGAAAAAGATGATAGGCGAGACTATTTTTAGCTAGTCGATGGATATAGGATTTAGTAAAATATCTGTTTTTGGACCAAAAGAAATAAAGTACACCGGTGATGCATAACATGGAGTAGAAGAGATACACCTTCACTTTCTATAACATTGTCTTCTAATTCACCTGAGGGTTAATATTCTGTCCCGTTCTGCTGTGCTTTTCTTTTGTAGGCGGATTGTTGTTGACCAACTATTCGTATTTTTGGCTCAAATTCTCCCGAGTGATTAAGCATCTAATAGTTTTACCTATGGTAGTGTTTGTTACCTATCAGCATCTAATGATCAACTAACTTAGTAATAGACTGTACCACATGTAAAAGGGATGAGATAAGTTGCAAGTCTACTTAACTGAGTATAACAAGCTGCCTAGAATAGCCAGGTCCCTAGTAGACTTAGCTTTCTAATTTTCATTGTTCATCTCTCTAATCAATACATTTGATACATAAAGGAAGTTCATCCTCTATAATTTCATAGATATTTACTACGATGGAACTCAAAGCCTAAGCTTTCCTCACCTATTAAAATGAAATTCTGTACAACCCAATATAAGTATTAGATATGATAACCACGTAATATTCAGATTCAACATTTACATCCCTCTATGCCATTATTATTGGTAATAGTCATTTATAATAAGGTTGAACATCTTACTCTTTCTTGTCCTTTTGTGTGAAGAATTAACTTAATGAGACTGTATTAATTAATATTTATTATAAATACTGATGACAACTAAAACGAGATTTCATTCATCTACATTTTATGTTGCCCAGAACAATTTTGAGACACGTGCCTCTCTCTCTCTTACAATTTTGGTTACTAATGATAAATTTAACATTCTTATTAAGTCAAATCAAATACTGTTGGACATAACGTATAGAAATGGAGGATTTAGATTTCTGTGAATTCCATTAATGCATCTTCAGTACAACAGATCCGTGCGAGGGTAAAGAAAACCCTAAATGATGGTGTTCAGATCGACATGTCGACTGAGGAATCCAAAAAGTTACTGAGAAGACACGTAAA
>DATADQ010000104.1:0-21079 GCA_036258455.1 Nitrososphaeraceae archaeon
TTTTATTTCTAAAACAAACATTGACCCTTTATTTGGTTATAGTGGCACTCCTACCAATCTCCTACGTGAATTTGGACATGATAAAATGAACCAAGCGTTTCACTCGAGAGCGGATGACCTTCCTCATCCGAGAGAAAAAGGCCCGCCGATTGAAATTGTAAACAGGTTCTGTGAAGGTATGGAAGCAACGTCTATTGAAATTATTTCGAATAATTATGGTATAAATAATTTTTTTCATGACCAAATAATACCATCATTTCAAAGAGCAATTGCCAAACTAGATGACCTTTCATTAGAAAATGAAAAGGAACTAAAGTCCTTAATAGTAGGAACAAATATTGATTCGAACTCAAGTTTAACTCTATCAAGTTCACTGGATTTACTATGGAATTCATTCAAAGTTCTTAAAAGAAATGGAATTGTTGTAATTATTTCTGAAAATAGCAAGGGGTTTGGAAGTAAAGCTATAGAGAAATTTGCTTATGGGGAACTAAAATTGGAAGGTTACAAGAATGTTAACTACATTGAAGGATTGGAACATCTTATGTTTATCAATGAATTTAAAGAAAAGTACAGTATGTCGATCGTCTCTTCGTTACCAAAGTATTACCTGGAAGAAATATTTGGATTTAAAATGTTTTCCAATATTCAAGAAGCAGCCGAGAAAATACTTGACATAAACGGCAAGAGTCATAGAATTTCAATTATCCAGGATCCAAATATTGCGATATTCAAAAAAGCTAACTAGATTGGTCAATTTGAATAAAATAAGTGTTTTGAAAACCCAAAGTTAAAATAATTAAACATCATTTATTTGATAATTTGCAAAGCTGCTTACGAAAAAATGGAGATTATATTTTCTATAGATGCGAACAAGACAACCTACATTCCGTTATAGAAATAAATTTAAATTCGCTTCCTGAACACTACACCGAGTATTTTTTTGAGTCAATTCTCAAGGAGTTACCAGAAGCATTTGTTGTGGTAGAATTTGATGGAAAGATAATTGGGTATGTTATGTGCAAGATTGAATTTGGATTTTCAAATTTCAGAAAATTAGGTTTTGTAAAGAAGGGACATGTAGTTTCTATAGCCATCTTGGAGGAGCATAGAGGAAGGAAAGTTGGAACCATTCTAATGGAAGAAGCTATGAATGGACTTGTGTCACGAAGAACCGAAGAGGTCTACCTAGAAGTAAGGGTAAGCAATTCTGCGGCAATAAAGATGTATGAAAAACTAAATTTTAAGGTAAAATCAAGACTGAAATCATATTATAGGGACGGCGAAGATGCTTACTTGATGGCACTAGAATTACGATGAACGGAGAAAATGCGACCAATGGTATGAGACAGAATAAGATAATTGGATTAATATTACTTGTAGTTCCGTCATTTTTTTTCATATTTTTTACATATTTGTTGGTATTTACACAATGGGATATTCTTGTGATAAAAACAACGTTGATAATTATTGTAGGAGTACTGATGACAGTGCTTGCTTGGATGGGCTACACAATGGTTACTGCTCCTCAAGATAAATGAACTCTCACTAAATTATTTCTACGTCAGAAACGATTTGATAAAATCGAGGTCCTACTTCTCTCACAATTCTAATATTTCTAATTATGTGGTTGAATTTACTGAATGATTCTGAGGTATCCTTAATTCCGCTCTGGATAGCATTTTTCTTATTATCTGCTCCCACATGCGCAAAATAATGTACAACTCCTTTGTTATTCACAAGGGAACTTATTGCAGTGTCTACAAAATCTCTTGCCTTTTCAGGTAGCGGCATTAAAACCCGGGTGGCAATTCCTGTAAGTTTATTGGATATTTCCACCTTGGCATCACCAAAAATTGGAAAAACGTTACTCGTCAATTTATTGATCTCGATATTCTCTTTACACAAATCATGAGCTATTCGATTCGAATCTATTGAATAAATTTTCGACGACTTGTTATTACGCGATATTATAATTGAAAATGTTCCAACGCCTCCAAACATATTTACAATTACTTCATTAGGTTTAATCATTTTCGAGATCCTCAATCGTTCAGTTGATAGTCTTGGTGAAAAGTACGTATTTATTACATCTACTTTAAAAATACATCCATGTTCCTTATAAACAGTAATTGTAGTATTTTCACCAGCCAACAATTCCAATTTGCGCAATCTATAATCACCCTCTACTCCTGATACTTGGCAGAATACTGTTTTTATTGATTTAATTTCTCCAATTAAAGTATCTGCAACCAGTTTCTTTTTTGAGGATAATGTTTCTGGAATTTTGATGATAGCAATGGTGCCTATGATATCAAAAGAAGAACACAGCTTATCTAGTTCCGTCATCTCAAGTTTTTCTTGCAATACTTCTTTCAGCATTTTTGTCATGCTTTAATTCATCAATCAAGTCCTCTTATAATAGTCGCCAGAATTTTTTTGAGCTCTGTCTAATCTCCCACCCAGTTTATTTATTCTTGGACGTCCTGTATTCTCATCACGTCTGTATGTTATTGACAAGTTCTCAAGAAACTTGTTCATTCCAACATCTTTCTTTACTGGTGAACCAGCAAATCCTTGCTCACCTGGATTTCCTGAAAAGATCATTAGGGAATCTGCAACCAAATCTATTAGCTGCATGTCATGATCAACTATTATTGCGGATTTTCCCTGTGATTTTACAAATCTATGAAGAAATTTCGCAATGTTAATCCTATCCTCTACATCTAAGAATGCAGATGGTTCATCCAATGCATAAATGTCTGCGGGCCTTATGAGACAACAACAAACGGCTACTTTTTGCAGCTCCCCGCCACTCAAGGTATTCACTTTTTTATCATAAAGTTTTTTGATACCCATTGGTGCAACAATTTGCTGTTCTATCGTAGAGCCTTCAATTGGTCCTTGATATGCAACAGACAGAAGAGATTCTACGCTACTGTCATAGTCATTTTGCAAGTATTGTGGTTTATACGATAAACTGGCTCGAATATCTATTTGTCCAGTATCTGTTTTTTCTATGCCAGTGATCATTTTCATAAATGTAGTCTTTCCCAATGAATTAGCTCCCACCAATCCTACAATTTCTCCTTCTCTGATCAGTCCTGATACAACTTTTAGCTTAAATGAAGGAAATGATTTAGTTAAGTTAGAAAATTTTGTCAAGGGCTTGTCTACTATTAACTCTTCATTTTTATTCGAACCCTCGAACTTGAATGCTTTTTCTCTAAATCTGATATTTTCGGTAGGGATAAAACCATCCAAAAAGGAGTTTAGACCTACTCTTGTTCCTTGTATAGGTGCAACAATTCCATATGCACCTGGTTCTCCGTACAAAATATGGATATAGTCTGACAAGTAATCAAGAAGTGTTAGATCATGTTCAACAACCATTACACTTTTCCCATCACTCGCAAGTTGTTTTATTGTTCTTGCAACCGCTAGACGCTGATATATATCATTATAAGATGAAGGCTCATCGAAGAAATAATAATCTGCGTCCTTATTGGCCGCTATGGCAACCGCCAATCGTTGTAACTCCCCACCACTTAGTTCAGATAGTGAACGATCTAAAGACTTGCTGAGGGATAATTGATCGGTTACTGAACCAATCAAACCTCTTTCATCGTACTTTTTCAATAGCTCGTGTGCTGTTCCTTTAAATGCCTTAGGAATTAATTGAACCAGCTGAGGTTTGATTGATGTTCGTAAATTACCCGAAGAAATTTTTTCAAAATGAGGCTTTAACTCTGTTCCCTGAAAATTCTTTATTATTTCATCCCATTCTACATTAGAATCATAATTTCCTAAATTTGGTTTAATATTTCCAGACAATATATTCAAAAGTGTAGATTTTCCAATTCCATTTCGTCCCAAAAGTCCTACTACTGAACCTTTTTTGAGTAAAGGAATATGATAAAGTCTGAAGGAATTTATACCATATTGATGAATTTTGTGCTCTCCAATTTCTTTGGCTAGATTAACTATTACTATTGCGTCAAATGGACATTTTTTAATACAAATTCCACATCCTGTACATAATTCTTCAGAAATAACCGCCTTTCCGTCTTCAGGTCTCTGAACAATGCATTCCCCACCCGTTTTGTTTACTGGACAGTACACGATACATTCCAATCCACATTTCTTTGGTTGACAGAGTTCTTCGTCTAATACGGCTATTCTGTGTGTAGAACTAGTGTTCATAGGTGACTGCACTAATGATAGTGAAAGAATATATTATAATTGTTGAGCCTAAGGATAGCTTCGTGTTTGCATTATTGCCTATAATCTGATTTTTGTAAGTAAGATTAAATTTTAATGGAAAGTAATTGCATGATCTTACGTTGAGCATTACGGGTAAACATAAAATAGGTTACTATATGACCACTGAATGCATTACTCTAGCGTTTAACTTCATTTTGATTAAAGTCTCTCATAATTTAGAGATCCTATAAGTAAATTAAATAAGACACAATTGAAAATTACGAATGAAGAGCATATTGTATCTATTGATAGTCATCTGTATTTCGATGTTGTCTGGATTAATCTATTCCAATACTACAGTCAATGCGCTGCAAGTAGACCGATACTGGAGTGTGCTTGAAGGAGATCAGCTAATACCACCAACTCTTACTTATGCTCATGGCTTCATTGGTCTGAAGTTCAGAGAGGATTTCAAGCAACTTGTATACAATGTTAATGTGAACAATATCGACAACATAACTGGTATTTATGTTTACAGTCGTGGCGACAATATTAGAAATGCAACTATGCTATTAAATTTGTTGGAAGAAGCAAAGGAAATCAAAGTCAAAGACAAATTCAAGGAGGCTAGTATGATGTTAGCAAAAAAACATGAAGTGGAAGGGACAGTTGCCGTTGGTGGTTTAACGTCTGATGATCTCCAAGGAGAATTAAAAGGCAAATCTCTGGAGGATCTTCACAAATTGATGCTGAACGGAGAAATATTTGTGATTGTTGTGACAAAGGAATTTCCGCGTGGTGAGATTGGGGGAGGAGAATTCGTGCCTATTGATAGATTTTTTCCGGATATTTCAGATTTCGACTGGAACTGAATAAGTATGATAGTGAGAAAAACGCCATAAGCAATAAGATCAGTCGAGTTGAGCATTACGTGATATGTACATTAACTTAAATACTCTAACACAGCTTCCGTTAGTGCTCCATGCAGAGTCTTATCACCTTATTAAGAATATTATTTATTATCCCGCATAAGGGAGGCAACATTAAATTATGCCTTAATGCTTAATATGCTCAAGCCGGCCATAGTAACAGGGTGCGACCCGGTCCCATCCCGAACCCGGAAGTCAAACCTGTTATCGCTGCTGTGTTACTGATCTACGTGAGTGGTTGGGAAGCAGCAGTGCTGGCATCATGATTTCCCATAATTTTTGTGATATGTCTTACCAATTCTCGATTAGCGATTGAGATTTTCTCCAACATGTATATCCACAAGTAAATCTTGTATGTCCATACCTATATTGTTCAAAATTTCATAAAGAAAGACAAATTCCCTAGGATGCCAAATTCGACACTCAATTAAACAAGCAAGGTTAACTACACGAACCGATATCGTTCTGGTTACCTCCGACTTCAGGTTCTCAAATAAGAAATTATTAATACGCTGATCCTTATTCAATCTAGATGCTAAGATGCTACCACTCCACCCTGCATCATTGACGACGCCATCAGTTAAACTGTACCATAGTTTAGAATTCAAAAGATTTTGATGGTTAAGATCGTTTTCAATTAAGTACTGATTTTGCACAAGGCAATAGATATTATGAAATGGTCCCATCCTTACAACATCTTCTGAACCGACATAGTCTATGCTTCCTGACAGCATTCGAATAAAGCCATCTCTATTTGCCAACCATTTTTCAAAGTATGGCCTGTATTGAGGAAGTATATCAGAATCAAACTGGCCAATTCTACACCTGATATCTTCCAAACCTAATAGATCAATTATTTCTTTAATTTGTAGAATTGGCAAAGATACTAACAGTATCAGTTAAATGACTGCGTATAAACTCATTCCTATCCAGCATTACCGTTTTCAATATATTTCATAATAGTTCTAATCCCAAAACCAGTGGCTCCTTTAGGACTATATGTTTTTTCCTTAGTTCCCTCTTGATTCCAAGCTGTACCTGCAATGTCCAAGTGTACCCAAGGAGTATCATCAACAAAATTGGATAAGAATGCTGCAGCAGTAATAGCTCCTGCAGATCTACCTCCAATATTTTTCATATCAGCCGTTGAACTTTTCAACTGTTCCTTGTATTCTTCAAATAGCGGCAGTTGCCAAATTTTTTCACCAGTTTGGTTTGAGTACTCAAGAATTTTTGTTACCAATTTCTTATCATTTCCTACCAATGCTGCTACATTTGTACCTAGGGCAATTATCGCAGCCCCTGTTAAAGTCGCCATATCAATTATAGCATTGGGAGTAAAAGTTTTTACTGCAAATGCAAGTGCATCTCCCAAGATTATTCTTCCTTCTGCATCAGTGTTCAATACTTCCACAGTTTTTCTGTTATACATTTTAATTATGTCCCCTGGTCTGTATGAGTTTCCTGACGGCATGTTCTCTACGGCTGGTATTATACCAACTACGTTAGTATCAAGATCTAGATCAGATACAGCTTTCATGATTCCAAGTACGTTGCATCCTCCACATTTGTCAAATTTCATCTCTTCCATTTTTTCAGAAGGTTTAATAGAAATTCCTCCTGTGTCAAAGGTAACTGCCTTTCCAACAATTACCACTGGCTTCTCATTTTTTGTTGAGCCTGAATATTCTATTACTATTAATTTTGGAGAACTAGAACTTCCCTTACCTACAGCAAGAATACCTCCAAATCCGTAGGATTCCATCTCCTCCTTCTCAATTACTCTTACCTTGATCTTTTGATTCTCTGATAGTTTCTTTGAGAAAGTTGCAAGGTCTTTTGGTGAACAGTCATTTGGAGGAAGATTACTTATGTCACGAGTAAATATTACTGCGTCAGATACTACTAATGAGTGTCGAATAATATTCTTATTATCTTCTAGATCATTTTTTATTAAGATCCTAACCTGATTTAGATCGTTTACTTCTTGATCTCTCTTATAGTTATTAAACGAATAATCTGATAATTTGATCCCCTCGACCATAGCCGAAAGATGATCTTTATCCATATTTTTGAATGGAATTAGTACGAATTCGTTTATTCCCAATTCTTTTGATTTATTAACTGCTTTTCCAGTTAAATTTCTGGTTTTTTCTACATCTAAATTTTTTTTATCTCCCATTCCTAAAAGTAAAGCGCGTTTTATACCAGACCCTGCATTATTATGAACGACACATATTGTCCCATCTTTGGCTGTAAATTCTTTTGTTTCAATAATCTCTCGAATAATAGGATCAAAATCAGGAGTGATTTCTGATAAGGACAAAGATGAAACTTCCTCGGTGAAGACATAATTTACCAATAGTTGAGTTTTCAAAGATGAAATATTGTTCTCAGCTTCAATAATTACCATGTTCAAAATCACCAGTATACTTTATTTTAAAGTACTGAAGCACTCAATGAATTATTTGCAAATCAGTTTTAAGAAATCCATGAACAATAAAGAAGCTATGCCCTCAGAAAGCTACAAGAAAAAATTAACAGAAAATTTGAAAGAAATGGGTTCCAGTATATTCATGATGCAATAAGGATCGTGCGATCAACCCTATATTGATATTATACCGATAAATGTATAAAAATCAAGAATAAGAATCTACAAGATTAATTAAATATCTATAAGTGTGAGTAATGTCAAGTCGATGAAGAACAGATATGGATAATATAGTTAATCGAACTAATCATAGTTTTCTGGATATTCCATTTGAACTCAGAGAATTTATGAAAAATGACACTTATTCCTTACTGGTTAAGGGAGGGTCAGGAAGTGGGAAAACTACTCTGTCTCTGAGCATCCTGAGTTCATTAAGAGAAAAATACAATTTTTTCTACATTTCTACCAGATCATCTCCAAAACAATTGTTTGAACACCACCCGTGGTTGCGAAAATTCAGTAAAGAGTCGAATAAAGAGATAGACAGTCAGCAGGCGGAACAAAATCTTTCCTCCTTTGAGGATGCCCGCCTAGACGAACCGGAGTCACTTTTTGAGAGAGTAACCAATCAGTTGATGGATGTTAAGAATCCTGTGATAATAATTGATAGCTGGGATTCTATTGCTTCATTAATGGATAGAGAAGCACGATTAAACAACGAAAGAGTGCTTCAAACATGGAGAGAAAGAGCGAAGGCAAAATTGATTTTTACAAGTGAAGAATCGATCGAATCCAGTCTAGAATATATCGTAGACGGAGTTGTAGAATTGAATTATCAATTTATGAACGAAATACGAATGAGGAGCTTATTTCTCAAGAAATTAAGAGGAATTCCAATCAAGAAATCCCTGTATTTCTTTACTCTGAAAGATAGAATTTTGCGATGCTTTGATAGCTATGATCCAAGAGAATTCAGGATCAGTAACACAAGAGAAAAAATTTCAAAAGTGGCAGATTATTCTAAACAAATATTGCAAACAGGATATCAAGATCTTGACAATTATATTGGAAGTCTACCACAAGGTGGATTGATAACAATTGAAAAGGATAGATCTTTGTCAAACGACATAATACTGTTATTCCTGAACGATCTGTTGTATAATTTTTCACGAAGGCATTATTGTTTATTTTTAGATTCAGCTATAAAAGACGATTTAGTACATACATACAAGTCTAATATTCAAAATTATAGCAAGTTATTTGCATTAGATAAACTTCGTTCAACCAAAAATTCAATTCAAAATGAAATAAGACAAAAAAATAGTTTTTACAAATATGTAGCCAAAGTAGTTTCAGGACTTGAAGAAAAAGAAAAAATAGTCACTATGATGGAATCAAATTCTTTGGATAATTTCATGTCGAATTATTCCCATATTGACGATTACTGTAGATTCATAAAAAAGAAATTTGAGCTTTCATTTTTGATTCTAAATTCAAATAATAATGTAGCAAAATATTACTCAGTATCAGACATTCATCTAAAATTTATACTGAGGTGTGGAACTCTTTTCTTGAAGTGTTCAATTCCTTCTTCAGCGTTATTTGGTGTACGTGTTGTCAATTCTGTTCCACAGATCCAATTAGATCATGTTTTGTAACTTTATACTGTAGGGTTCTTCATTCGAGTTCTCATCCAGCGACATTGGTAACAGATGCATCATTTGATCATAGTAATCCAGAAATATGGTCCCTTTATTAGTAACTTTATACATCATCTTTGACCCATTATTATGTTCCATTATCAAACCAAAATTCAAGAGGGAATCAATATAGTTTCTACATTGGTCATTACTAAGCATCGCTTTATACATGATTTTTGTCCTCGTCTCTTCTGTCATTGCAGATCGAAGTATGGCTGCTATGACTCCATACTTACTCCTATTTTTCATTGTCCATTAATTGAAGATATCCAATATAACTGGAGTGAAGCTATTAAATAGAAACTTAAATGACAAGATTCGACTACTAAAATTAGAATAACTTTTTATTCTATTTTTCTAGCAAATTCTTGTTCCATAAAATCAGATTAATGAATGTTTGGTTAAATTTTGCTCTAATAAATTACATGATTTTTATACTCGTAAACAATTATGACTTTAATCCATATGTTTTAAATTAAGAACACAATCCGTCATGACTGGTTTTATCTTTTGGAATCTTATTTTTCCCTTGATTATTTTTCCAGATTTCTGCATTGAAAGTGCTTTGGTCTTCATCAACAAAATATGATCGTTGCAAACTAAACCTATCATATACTCTTCCTTTTCTGATAATATGGAAACAATACGCGAAGGCGGCAATGTACATAGTTTCCCATTTGCCATTATGGAACATCTTTCCGGAACCATTCCTAATTATAAATTCTGATTCAATAGATATTATAACATTTTTGTTTGTACACGAAAAATGTTATTTTGTAATATATTATGATAATTAAATTATATGACTAATTTAGGATAAAATAGAGCTCGATTTTCGCTATATCTCATTATTGACTGTCCAAAATAGTCTTTATTTCCTTGCATCTCTTTCTTAAAGAAACTGTAGAAATGTCTGCTACTTGGCATACTTCTACCTGTCTCAAAAATTCATTGCAATCTTGTGACGCAATGTAAATTATAGCTCCCGCAAAAGCACGTGGATTTTTTCCTATTGAAATTCTGCTATGCTGAACCAGAGAAAAAATTCTTAGTGCTTCTCTTTTCGTTTTTTCAGTCAGCTTTAATCTATTTGAAATAAGAGTTACATAATCGATCCCCTGAATAACGGGTATCTTTAAGGACAATTCTTTCAAGATCAGTTTGTAATGTGACATGATTTCCTTACTTGGAATATTGCACACATAGGCTATATCTGATATTGTTTTTGGTATTGATATCTCCCTACATGCTGCATATATAGATGCCGCAACCAGTGAGACCGTGGATCTACCTTTTGCTAACTTTCGCATTGCAGCTTTGCGATATATGTATGCCGCATTCTCCATAACTGCCGCACTCAGATAGAGCTTGTCGCCAAAATTGTTGAGATATTTGAGGGCTTTATCTAGGTTCCTTGAGATCGAATCATTAAGCTGGGATCTACTGTTCCATGTTCTTAATCTCTGAATCGTTTCTTTTTGTACAGGATCTAACATTTTTCCTCTTCCATCGATGTCATTTAATCCAATTAGCGTAGACAGTCCCTTATGACTTACTGTTAGTGATTCTGGCATGCCTATGCTAGATTTGTCCTTATATTCACCTTTTTCAAAATATGTCAAATCATTATTGTAGATTTTTTCGTTAGATACACAACCACAAGTACTGCAAACATATTCGCTTGACAGTACATCTAAAACCAGCGTATAATTCTGACATTGATTGCATTGCAGTCTATTTCCTTCATTCGATTGTGGGGAGGCCCTATTTTGAATCTGTTTACCATCTTCTAAAGTCATCTTTACTCTTAATTTCAGCACATTCTTTTATTATCAATAGTTTTTCTAGAAATCAGAAATTACTTGTAATTGACATAGATATTTAGAATATATTAGCTTTTTGATGAATAACTAAGAATAATAATGTAAAATCCTATTTTTATTTTTTAAATAAGAATCTATAAATGTTTTGTTTAGTAAGAAGACTCAATTCTTGTGCCTTTAGGGTAATTTTATTAAATCGTAACGTTATTGCCACTAATAGTTATTCTTGCCGACGAACTAGAGACAATAGTTCATATATCCAATTCATGAAAAAGACCAGTTGATTCTTTTAACGGTGTAACTCGAGATTTTCATATAATAATTTGGATTACCAAATGTTCTCTCCAATACTATCCTTCAGGACAGTACGTGCTTTCGATATCATACCTTTGATCGAATCATTAAATTAATATCATTTTTAAAATTTCGAAAATTTAATGGGTTCACGATAGTTTATTTTGGTTACCCATTTTACCAAATAATTTGCTTTACTTACAAAATAAACGTATGATAAAACAGAACGTTTATACCTGGATGATAGTAGAAATTTCTAAATACCTTCGGTACTTATTGCTGGTTGACAAGTTTTAAGTCAAAAATATGGATATTTGTATCTAGTAAAGTGTAACAATTATATAATTAGTCATACATATTAATGCGCGATGAAAGATACAAGACTCTTAAAAATCCTTGTTGAAGAAAAGGCACTAGTAAAATTACTGAAGACAATTGGTTCCGGAAGAGAATATCCAACTAGAGAACTCTTGACAAAGTTGGGTGCCTATGGATACGGACATAAGCTGCTTCTAAAGGCACAAAAGCGTGGATTAGTTGACCGAAAGACAGTCAAGAATAAAGTGTTCAACAAACTAACTAACGACGGCAAGAAAATCGTAAAAATAGCAAAGGAAATAGGTGTATAAAGGAACAAATCTTCCAAATTTTTATTTCCTAAATTTATTTTAAAACTGAAGATAATTCAAGAATTTTAGTATACCATGAAGAGGATTTTACAACTCCACTAGAAATTAAGATACCTTCTACTCCAAGTTCAAAGGCTTTCTCTACATCATATCTATCAACAATGCCAGCTCCACAAAGGACTTTAACCTCTGTAGAAATTGCCTTTACTACTTGTACAGAATCCTTAATGATTGAAGGATTCGCCTTAGAAACGGCAACCCCTTTTCCTATAAGCTCAGGAGGTTCTATGGCTAGGAAATCCGGAGAAAATTGTGAGACTGCTTTAACTTCATCTAGATCGTCAGCACAAACAATAGAAATCATATCTAATTCACGTAGACGTTTTACCAGATTTTTGATTTGTGGATGTTCTATTTTGTGTTCGCTATGGTTTATTATAGAACCTACGGCCCCGTAGGATTTTATGATTTCAGGTACAATAAAGCCAGTCGTTGCTCCAAGGGGTACATCGTCTACATGTTGACTTATTATGGGAATTCTTATTTTTGATAAGGCCAAAATGCTAGAAGGCGGCGGCGCAATAATAATGTCTTTATGATTCAACAAGGAAGCGTTCTTTGCGTCCTCAACAATTTTTGCTGAATTATCTCCCGATATCTCATTGTAATTTTTAAGATTTATTACTAACGGTTTGTCAAAAGTAAACATAATAAAGTTTTAGGTTAGATCTTCAAACTTGTTATTTAGTTTTTCTAGCCTTGCTTCATATCCTTTGTTATACTCAAGCTCTTCTGGGACGAGTGTGGCGGGATGAATAAATCCCTGATTGCGCATAATCATTGCTCTTTCGGAAGCCCATAACCTTTGAAGGTCCCAATCTGCCGTTCCAAACCCATCATGTGGACCAGTAAAAAGCCCGTTATGCATACTAAATACAAGGCATGACACAATTGGAATTGCATAATTTAAACTGGCTGGTGAATTGAGTTTAACTGGCATCAATGGCATATGATGACTTCCTCTTGTGTTTCCTGCAACGTAATGTGGATTATTGAATGCGCTTCCTGCTTCTTCGGTTGCGGGAAAATTTTTCTGAGTTCTTACTATAGCAATCGGATCATCTTTACCAACATATGTTCCTGCTATGTTGTGTAATCTATCTGTTGATGCAGAAACAATCTGTTCTCCATCTGCTGATAAGATCGAGTGTACTACATATCGACCAGGGTACATTAAAGCTGTTTCTAGCTCCGGCTTATCTTCCCACATTTTTAGACCTGCAACTTTTCCCGTCATAACATCCATAATCCGAAATTTCACCCCCTCGGCCAACTTTTCATTTATCAATAAACCAGTACTACTTCTTGCATCTACAAACATTCTCCACAAGGGGAAATTAAAAGCACCTGGTTCTGTCTTATCGGCAGCAAAAACACAAAATACTTCACTGGGCCTCTCCTCTATATCCATCTCAGCCACACCGGGTCCCATGCCTCTCACATTTCCAGAAAAGGCATCTTTCAGCAAATCTTGCCCGGCACCATACAAACCCTGATCCTTAGCAATTTTGGTGCCTTCAGTGAATGCGTCCCATGCCATCTTGTGAATCTCTTTACTGTCCGTTCCTCTTGTGTGAGTCATAATAATATGTATATCGTCTCCCGTGTATCCAATGTAGTAATCAAGTAATAATCTTGAGTTCTCTTTTACCACTCTGTTAACTTCTCCTATCAATTTATCACTAGGTCTAGTGTGCCCACCAATGGCACCAATATCCGCCTTTATTGCAGAAAGTGTAATTTTCATATTCCGTAGTCTATTAAATAAATGGAGTTTAAAATTCTTATGATTATGGTTTCTGGATTAGTGTTACAAAGAAAATAGTCTGAATGGAACAATAATTAATAATTTTATCATAATTAAGCTACTGCCTATTCGTATAGCCAACAACGAATGAATCCATTCTTATGATTTATCACCGGTGGATCATCTCGACATTTTTCATTCATAAGGACAGCTATCGTAGAATTTGTATCCTATTACATTTCTCGACAAATCTAGTGATTTTTCACCCATATATTGGAACCCATTTTCCTTGTTTTTTATACTTGGAATAGAGGAAACAAGTTTTTGCGTATAAGGATGTTTTGGATTTTCATATATTTCGTGTCCTTTTCCCAATTCAACTATTTGGCCCCTATACATTATAGCAATATTTTCCGATACTTCTGAGATGACTCCTAAATCATGGGAAATGAATATTATTGACATATTTCGATCTCTTTTTAACCTTTTTAAAAGGTTAATAATTTGAGACTGAACCATAACATCCAGAGAAGTAGTGGGTTCATCCGCAACCAATATCTTTGGATTCAGTAACAATGACATAGCGATTGAAACTCTTTGCTTCATACCGCCACTCAATTCGTGAGGATATTTTTTCATAATACTTGGCTCCAATAGAACACCACTCAAAGAATCTGTGATTATTTCAATATGGTCATTGGAGTAACCATGTTGCTGGAGAATTTCCTTCATTTGGGAACCAATAGTAAAAACTGGATCCAAAGTATTGAGCGCTCCCTGAAAGATCATGGAAATTTTTTTCCATCTGAATTTATTATTAAATTCATCATCTGATATTTTTGTAATGTCTTGCCCATCTAGGATAATTTTACCACTAACTATTCTGCCGGGGTATGGAACTGACCGGAGCAGAGCTGTTCCTAACGTACTTTTTCCACATCCAGACTCACCAACAATTCCAATTGATTCATTTTTTCCAATACTAAAACTAACATCATCAACGGCCTTAACTATACCAAATTGGGAAAAATAATAAACTCTTAAACTATCTACCGAGAGCGCTAGATCCAAATATGTCTTTATCGATCTTAACCGTATAAGTATCTATTTCATCTGATCTTGTTTTCTTTATGAAGACCTATTGGACATATATAAGGTAAAAATATTAGACAATCTGATGATTAGTTGAAAGTACCCATCTGCATATTTGATGCCAAGACAGGTGTTTTATGTTCAAAATGTGAAAGCAGGTTAAAAAATGGGGAGTTGTCTAAAATTGATGTAGAATGTTCGATCAAACTTATCAAACTTTCAGTAAAGAATCAAGATATAGACAAACTGAATTTAATAGGATCTCAAAAGATCGACGAGGATTATGTACTTATTTTAAAGGATTCAAATGTAAGTCACATAAACTCTAATGATCGCCTAATAAGTTCGGTTGAAAAGGAATTTAATGGAAAAGTATGGTTTGTCGAAGCAAATAGCTCGATAAGGAGGTTTCTCGAAAATCTCTTCTTTCCTATAAGAATCTTGAAAACTAACATGATTTGGTTGCCAGATGGGAATCAAGTAACACAGGTTACTATAGGGAGTAAAGATTATGAAAAATCCTTTAATTTAATTGAAAAAATAAAGAAGATCGTCAATGTAGTAAGAAACATAGAACTCGTTGTTGAGATTTCTGGAAAGTGATACTATGCTAACGGAAGATATCATCAACAGGATATTTGCTTCCTCAATCAACAAAAACCATATTGGGCAAAATTTAACATTAGTTGGATGGCTTGAAGATTTCAGAGATATGGGAAAAATTGGTTTCATAAGCGTTAGAGACATGACTGGAAACTTTCAGGGGGTACTTACTGGAGAATTATTATCTACGATTAGAGAAGTACCAAGGCAAAGCGTCATCATGGTAAAAGGAACTATTCAAGAGACTAGAGCAGAGAATTTTCAAGTTGAAGTTAAAGTTAAAATAGTAGAACTCTTGTCAAGAGCGGTAAACCCGCTTCCGATTGATCCAACCGGAAGAGTCAAATCGTCAATGGACAAGAGACTAGATTCAAGAGCTCTGGATTTAAGGAACGTTAGGATTTCTAGTATTTTTAGAACTAGAGCATACGTACTTAATTTGATTCGGAATTTCCTGTATTCAAGAATGTTTGTGGAGGTTAATACCCCAAAAATAATCGGAAGCGCAACGGAGGGCGGTGCGGATCTTTTTGCTTTTGAGTATTTTACAAAGAAAGCATATCTGGCTCAGAGTCCACAGTTATACAAGGAACAGCTAACGTTAGGACTCGAAAGAGTATTTGAAATTTCACCGTATTTCAGAGCCGAACCCTCACATACCGTAAGACATCTTTCAGAATTTGTAAGCGTTGATTTAGAAGCAGCATTTCTTGATTATGGCAGTATTATGGATATTGTACAAGAATTAGTAATTTCAACCATAAATGATCTATTTGTTCATCATAACAAAGAGATGACATACTTTGAAAACAAACAAGAAATTGTGATTGATAAGATTCCAAGAATCACATATCAAAAGTGTTTAGACGAATTAAGAAGCCTAGGGGAAAAGATAGAATTTGGGGACGATCTATCTGACCCTGCATTAAAAAAACTAGGAGAGATCTATCACAAGTTTTATTTCATAATTGATTGGCCCACCAATCTAAAACCATTCTACATACTTGAGCATGAAAAAAAATCTGAACTTTCGCATTCCTTTGACTTACAGTATGGATATTTAGAAATTGTTTCTGGCGGAGCCAGAGAGCACGATTCTGAGAGATTACGAAAAAAATTATTTGAAAGAGGACTTGACCCAAAGAGTTTTTCTCATCATTTACAGACGTTTGAATGGGGAATGCCTCCACATTCCGGATGTGGTCTTGGGTTTGACAGGTTTATGATGATCCTCACTAATTCTACGAACATTCGGGAAGTTGTCCTTTATCCTAGAGATACTGAGAGGCTTAGCCCGTAGATATCTTAACCTTTACTTCTTTCAATTTATCCTGCAATAGTATAAACGCCCTAAATCTTGAGCCAGATAATTCGTATATGAGCCATATTACAGGATTAATTCGCATAAAAGTCAAGTCGGTTGCCGAGGGGATTGAACCATCTAAATGTGAATGATAAACTCCAAGAACATCCAATTCCTTATTGGATGCCCATTGATAGACTTTCATAAGTTCATCGGGGTCCATGTTAAATGAATATTCTGAATGGGCTAAATTATTCATTCTTTTTAATACTTTAACACGGTATTCACAATTGACTATATTCCCTAAAAGAAGAGAACATGACTCGTTAGGAAGATCCTCTTTAGTAGAACTTATTAAGGAATTGATCTGGTTTTCAGTAAGTAGTATTGTTATTTCAGACATTTATTGATCAATTTTCCACACAACTATTTGACATTGCTGTTCATGTATATCACCTAGCGCTAAATATATTTGGTAACGTATTTTTTGTATGTCCGATTTAAATCTGGATTAGCTTACTGTTATTTTTCCTTTCATATATGGATGCAATGTACAGAAATAGTCATATTGTGCGTCCTTAAGATTCATGGCATCAAGAATGAATGTGGCATTTGGTTTGATAGTCTTTGAGTCAAATGTTTTACCATCATCTATCATACTTGTAATGGTGTGAGGAACATTATCCTTGTTGGTCCATTCTATACCTCCGTCTTTTGGAACTTTTATATCGGCTGGATCAAAACTGGGATTTCCCTGTGCCGATGAACCGGGAAGAATTGTAGCATTCACTGGGTTTGTAATGCTTCTTACTGGAGTGGTTTCATTCCGTTTTACTTCTGGGCTCTCAATGTTTTCTTGTTGAGCCTTTGGCGTAACCAATCCAAATGCGTAAAATGTAGATGCACCAACTATCGCAGCAATTACGAATATGACTGTTATAGCCTTAAGGTAAGGTGTCCTCTTGTACGATGCAACAGCAAGTACTGTAGCAGGGATTGAAATTATCAACATAAGCCCAATATAAGCAAAGATACTTGGAATTCTGGTGCCAATGGTTATAGCAGCTGCAAGGCCAAAGGTAACGAGGAAACCTAATGTAATGAACGTAGCAGATTTAGCTCTTCCCGACGTCGGGAAGCCATCTTTGAAGATTCCAGCTGCCAGAAATATCAATCCAATAAACATTGTAAGTAGGCTAACGGCATGCATTCCCTCTGTAAATGTATGTGCAATTCCAGAAAGTGAAATGCCAACCCCTACGATACCAATAGATGTAAGTCCTATCCCTGGAGTTATAAGATCCCAATCAGACATTCTTTAGTACGAAAACTCAAGCTCACATAATTAATCTTTTCTTGCGATGAAGCTCTAATATTTCATGATTTTCGTAACCTCAAAATTTAACAACCCAAGCTTTCCACATTGATTACTAAGTCCTTTTGAGTCAAGAATTAAAAATTGCCCAAATTTTTTATCTGGATGTCATGCAGTACAAAATAATCGCTAAACATTTCCGATTTGATTTTAGGAGAAAAAATCATATCAAAATTTATTGAATAATATGTCAAAGCACTTATATTCAAGCAAGATAAGCTTACCATCGTATTTACAAATATGAGGGTTTGAAAATGCCTAATACTGGTATAGTAAAATATCATGTTAAACTTAAATTTGAAGTTGATGGGATCGTAGAAAAGGCCGATATTATTGGCGCAATATTCGGTCAGACAGAGGGGTTACTAGGTCCCGAGATGAACCTAAATGAGTTGCAGAAATTATCAAAGGTTGGTAGAATTGAGGTAAATGTTGATACCAAGTCTAATACAACTAAGGGTGACGCGTTGCTTCCTATGAGCACTGACATATCAACTGCCGCATTGATATCTGCCGCGATTGAAAGTATAGATAAAGTTGGGCCCTTTCAGGGTAAGTTTCTGTTAGTCGGTATAGATGACATACGAGCTATTAAGAAAAAAGTTATTGTGGATAGAGCTAAAAAAATAATTCAGGAATGGGCAACAAAGACAATAAGTGAAGGCGAAGAAATGTTGCGCGATGTATATGACGCAAGCAAACCAGGAAAACTAACTACATTTGGAAAGGCTCAGCTAGCGTGTGGTACTGGCGTATTTGATTCGCCCTACATAATTCTTGTTGAAGGCAGGGCTGACGTGATTAATCTTTTACGTGCAGGTTTTGATAACTCAATTGCTATTGAAGGGGCCAAAATTGATGAAACTATTACGAACTTGACATCAGGAAAGAAAGTCATAGCATTTTTAGACGGTGATAGGGCTGCTGATTTGATCTTAAAAGAATTACAAGGATTGGTTAAAATTGATAAAGTTTTGAGAGCGCCAGTTGGTAAAGAAGTAGAAGAGTGCACTCCTTTGGAAATATCTGAGATACTAAAAGACGTAATTGAGCCTACAAGCGAACAATACGATTTTCCAGTTCAACATCAAAAGGGAGTAAAGAAATCAAAAAATTATGAAAATAACAATTTACCGATTCAGGACTTAAATTTTAATAATGGTGTAAAAGTAAACGATGATCCTCAAATAACCTCAGCAATCAAAGAAGTATATCCACAAATCAATGAAACCTTGGAGGCGATGATATTGGATAATTCAATGCAGGTGTTGTTAAAGATACCAGTATCAGAAATAATTAAAAGATTGGATTCCTTAGAAGGTGCTAGATTTCTGGTTATGGATGGAATTATTACGCAACGACTTATTGATGCCGCCTACAGAGCAGGAATTGAGTATGTGGTGGGGCATAGAATGGCCGAATTAAAAAAATCACCAGAAATTACAGTAAGGACTTTTGATCAGATAGGCATTGGCAATTAGATAACGATGCAAGATATAAAGTCTGACTACGTCATAACGCTAGCTAAACTTTTGGTTAAAGGTGCGAAGGATAATTTTATTGAGTTTACTAGTACCGATATTGGAATAGAAATAAACAAGTCCCAGCAAGCAGCTTCAAAAATAATTTTGGAATTGCAAGAAATGAAATATGTAGAACGAGTCAAGAAAGGACACAGCTATATGATCAGAGTAACAGAAGAAGGTCTTTCATCCGTTAAAGAAATGTCAAACTTTCTTAACATGGCATTAAATTCATCACCTGGAAATATTCATTTTAATGGTACATTGGTCACTGGAATGGGTGAAGGTAAGTACTACATGAGTCTTGAAGGTTATCGTAAACAGTTTGAAAAAAAGATCGGTTATATGCCTTATCCGGGTACTCTGAACATTAGATTAATTGATCCTCTGTCGCTAGAAAATAGAGAAAAAATTGAAAGTTTTCGTTATCAATTTATAGATGGCTTCAGTGATTCTGAACGAACTTATGGTTGGGTCAAATGTTACCCTGCAATAATAAATGACAACGAAAATATTCAGTCAGACTTGTTGATTCTTGAAAGAACACATCATGATAAGAACATGTTGGAGATCATAGCTCCTGTTAGTATCAAACAAGTACTGAGCCTAAAGAACGGTGATAATGTTAAGGTTACCTTGCTAACTTCAAAAAATAGAACAGAATCATATATCATAAATTGAATGACCCAATTCTTCTTTAATCTGGGTGCTTTTGGAGCCGGGCATTGGTGTGTTTAAGCGAATTATTCTGGTATTTATTCCTCTTTTCGAACAATTCACGGCAATTTCTTTTTCGCTATGTATTTGATCATACCCTAGGGCAATAATGTCTGGTTTGACATATTCAACGGTATCATATAACGTTCCTTCTCTTCCAATGATTGCGTAATCCACATATCTAATTGACGAAACTAGCTCTCTTCTCAGAAACTCATTATGGTATATTTTTCTATTTTTGTTTATTTTAAGTGCGGTTGAACCCCTTGCCACCACCACAATCAATATGTCCCCCTGGCTTTTTGCATCCTTTAATGTATGAATGTGACCTGGATGAACAATATCAAACACGCCACCAATCAATACAATTTTTAGTAAACCTCTGCCAAGGAAGGTTAATCTGAGTTGATTAGATTTTTCTACAAAGCCATTTACTATCATTTCTTCAATTTTTAGGTTAAACGTATCTTCTGATATTGTAGTTCTATTCTTTAGATATTCTAATGGCAAAATATCTGAATCAAGTGAAGAAACATAGATAGCTGTCAGAATAGCTTTATCCAAAGGTTCTATCATAAATTCGACATTATTTAAGTAGCCATGTCTATTTAGTTCTATTCTCTGATTATAGTGTTCTTTAAACAAGAAAC
>DATADQ010000105.1:0-7892 GCA_036258455.1 Nitrososphaeraceae archaeon
CGTAGTAGATTTAACTCTGAGATATAAAGGGTATATTTCCGATGCTACTCGTACATTTGCCTTAAATAGTGTAAATCCTGAGATGTGTGAGGTCTATGAACTTGTTAGGAGATCTCAACAGCAGGGACTCGAATATGTGAAGGAGGGGATTAAATGTGGAAAAGTGGATGAAGCTTGTCGTAATGTGATATCCAATGGAGGATATGGAGACAATTTTATACATTCTACAGGACATGGAGTTGGTTTGGAGGTTCATGAACAGCCTTGGATACGTCAAGGCGAGTCAAAGAAATTATCAAGAGGGATGGTTGTTACTATTGAACCAGGCATTTACATAAATTCGAAGTTTGGTGTTAGAATAGAGGATACTATTGTAGTTAATGATAGTAACAAGATCAATGATATAACTCTGACCAAATTTACCAAAGAGTTACTAATCTTGTGATCAAAAAATAATTTAATTAATCAATCTTTAGCTTTTTACAAACAATCTTTACTAAATTTCTAGCTATTTCCCTCTTCGATTTAAGCGGAATATGGATTATGTTCTTGTCTTTATCTATTATGTAGACCTCGTTTGTATCAGAACCAAAGTCACATCCTTTTCTTGAAACATCATTGGCTACGATTAGATCACCATTACACTCTTTAAGTTTATCAATAGCTTTTTTTATCAACAATTCCTCAGAAATATCATATTCAGTTTTAAATGCCACCAAAAGGATTTTCTTATCTAATTGTTTTAATGTATCAACAATTTTTGTGGTTGGAACAAGTTTAATAGTTTTAGTTCCATTTCGAGTATCCATTTTGTTAGGTCTGTTCTTGCTTGGATGTGATATGGAAAAATCTGCAACAGCCGCCGCATGAAAAACAACATGTTGTTTTAGTCTCAAAATTCTTTCTCTTACAACCTTAAACATTTCTTCAGTAGTCTTGATTCTTATAATATTCATTTTAGGATCATCCGGAATATTCAAGGACCCATGTCCATAAACTAAAGTTACATTAAACCCCCTATCCAAGCATTGTTGTGCTATATTCAACCCCATTTTTCCGGAACTTAAATTGGTCAAAATTCTAACTGAATCAATGTACTCAACAGTTGAGCCTGCTGTTACCAATACATTCATTCTAGACGTAATCCCGTCCTTTTTATTTCCAATTTTATGAATTACAAATTGTACTACATTATCTGCAGAAATTACTTTTGCTTTATCTTCTGATATCAATGGTTCCAGTATCGATACTCCCAATGTCTTTAATTTTTTGATATTTTCTGCAATAATGATATTTTCATACATAGCCTCATGCATTGCCGGAGCGATTACAATTGGAATTCTTGATCCTAAAGCTACACTCAAAATGGTAGTTACAGGATTATCTTCTATTCCGTTGACAAATTTACCCAAAGTGTTAGCTGTGCATGGATATACCACAATAAGATCTGATTTACCATAATTAGCCAGAGCAATATGTTCCAAATCTGATGTTAGTTCTGTTACGGCTTTGTTTCCAGTTGCCCAATCCATTATTTCTTTCGTTAGTAACTTAGATTCGGTTGAATTTGACATCACCGGATAGACCTCAGCTCCATTACGCATCAGCATTCTACTAAGATCTATTGCCTTGTATGCAGCTACACTAGCTGTAATACATAGCACAATTTTCTTTCCTTTCAGAACATTGCTGTCCAAACCTATAATCTCTTTTGAGACATGCTTTTCATTTTGAGAATTCTCATTTGAAATATGCATTTTTATACCCTCTTTAGCATTTTTTCTAATTT
This sequence comes from Nitrososphaeraceae archaeon, assembly GCA_036258455.1. Lineage (GTDB taxonomy): Archaea > Thermoproteota > Nitrososphaeria > Nitrososphaerales > Nitrososphaeraceae > TA-21. Next base: position 1,790 of record DATADQ010000105.1, read on the forward strand.
TGCATATTCTTCTTCTGTCATATGATATGTATGTTCTTCTTGCGGGAACTTTTTGGATTTAACTTCATTCTCGTATACTTTTATTGCATCAAATATTTGTTCCGACAAATTTAGGTATCTTTTGACAAATTTAGGTTCCATATCATTGTATAAACCCAACATATCATGAATAACCAATACTTGTCCATCTACATAAGGACCACATCCTATCCCAATTATTGGTACTTTGACAATTTGAGTTATGACTGATGAGACTTCGCTGGTAACCTTTTCAAGAACAATGCTAAAAACTCCGGCTTCTTCTAGAGCTCTGGCTTCTCTTATTAGCATCACTGCATCTTCCGCCGTTTTCCCTTGTGTGCTATATCCATAATATAAAGGAGTAGTCTGAGGTTTTAATCCAATGTGTCCCATTACAGGAATACCAAGACCTGTCAAATTTTTGATAATATCAACAATTTCCCATCCGCCCTCTAACTTTACTGCGTCACAGCCACATCTCAAGAACTTAAGAGCGTTTCTAACTGAATTAGACATGCCTGTTTGATACGATCCAAACGGCATGTCAGCAACTATTAATGGTCTTGTAACCCCATTTGCTACGCCTTTACAAAATGTCAACATTTCTCCCATTCCTATTTTCCTAGTCGAATCATAACCTAACATGACAGTAGCAGCACTATCGCCTATCAATATTATATCCAAATCAGCCTCATTACAAATTCGAGATATAGAATAATCGTATGATGTTAACACTGTTATCTTTTCCTTATTTTTTTTCTTATCCAAAATTTCAGAAATTGTGACCTTTGATTTTTTTTGCTTTCCCATTTTTAAATCCCTTTTTTTATCATTAGCAATGATTTGTGCATATTTTCTTTGTTATTAAAATTCTTAATTAGATGCAATAAATAGGATTTATCCTTCTTAACTAATTGCTCTGAAATTTTTACTATATTTGGTATTGCACGCACAATATTATCAATAATAGTAACATTAGATGCTATTGCCGTTCTAGATAAAGGATTCAGATCGACGGATATGACCTTCTTACCCATTCTTACTAGACTTTCTGTCCTATCTCCATCTTCGAGTGCTAGAAAAATAGTATCAGAATTCATTATTCCATCTCTATCGACATATTTGCGATTACTTGATATACCTCTAATTATCGCCTTTGATTTGTTATCCAATCCCAATACATCAGATGCATCTTCTTTTGTTAATATCCTTGCTATTGCACTAGCCCTGGCACTACTCTTATGAAAAAGATTTACCTCAATCGGCGATTTAGTAACATTACTCAGTGTAACTAGATCTTTTGCACATAACGCAGCAGTATTACCATTGACACCGATAATTGACTTATTTGATAGCAAAAGTAAACAAGCTGCGGCTTTTTGAGCCTCATATGCATATTTTGTTGTCTTTTCGCCAAGTAGATAATCAAATGCCTCTCCTCTGCCATGTGCTATCAGTCCTTGTGGAACAACAATTCCGTTCCTAAAACCATCAACCAATTTCTCTCGAATTATTAGCGAATTTGCCCTTGGATGAGTTGGAGGAATTTTATGTATCATGCTTTTTTATTAATCTGGCCCCTTTATTTTCGATATCAGAAATAAATAATCTTGCGGGGAAATTTTTTGAAATCTTTTTTATTGTTTCTAATTCATTTTCTTTTACGATTGTAAAAATAGTTTGTCCAAATAGAGCGGCACTACTATGAAAGCCATTTTGTATCAAAAGATCCATCAGATCATTGCAAGGCTTATTTATGAATCGCAGAGATTGTGAAAAATTGTAAGATAATTCTAAGAAGTCTACAGTACTTTTTGTTTTTAGGACTTTCATCATCATATTATTACATTCATGATTTGAAATATTTCTAATACTTTCAATAAAATACTGAGTAAACAAAGGAGAAAAACAGAAAATCGCAACTTTACAGTTATTTATTTTCATTACATTTGTTTTTCCAATACCAGGGGCGCCACCCTTTATTCTAACGCATAATCCTCCATGAAACTCTGAAAGTACTGTACCAAGACCTGTTTTACATTGTATCTCGGCTTTATGAGCTATCTGAGCAGATTCCGTATCGGAAAGACTCAAAGAGAGAGCTTCATTGAGAGCATAGGACAAACTCAATGCCCCAGACCCGCTAGTGCCAATTCCATATCCAATTGGTACATCGACTTCATGACTTACTTTGATAAAGTAATTCCTATTCGCTCTTTTTAGAAATTCATTTATTACAAATTTAGAAACTATGGCATCTTTAGACATAACGCCATTGATGCGAATTGCGAAATTATTCTTTTCACTATCATAAAGTTCTACCGTGCTTCTAACCCCTTTGCTAATGGAAATTCCTACGCCGAGAGAACCACAACCAAGGATTGATTCATCTTTAACTTCACTATAGAATCCGGTAATATGGCTCGGACTATAGGCCTTTGCAATAGAAATAGCAGGAGTTATTTCTAAAGTCATTTTGTACCATAATATAATATTTCGAAAAATATAAGAATAATGTTTAATTAATTTAAATGTATTTAAATAAAGTATGTTTCAGAACGAACGACGGTTACAAAAAATTGGAAGCAGTGTCTTAATGTCATTGCCAGCCGAATGGGTAAAGACACTTGGTCTTAAGAAGGGAGATATTTTATCTATTGAAAATAATGACGATAACTCAATCACAATATTTCCAACCAGGGATAGAAATAACCAGGATAAAGAAATAGCAATTCATCTATTTGGTCTTTCTCATGACAGATTGATCAATCAGATTTATGGAGCATATCTATTAGGCTACGACATCATAAAAATAATCGGTAAAACTCAAATTGATTTTGAGAATCGGGAGATCATAAAAAAAGCGATGAGAAATTTGATTGGTCTTGAAATTGTTGACGAAGATGGCCTTAATGTGACTATTCAATTTCTTCTGGATGCGCACTCTATGAATATTTCAAAGATATTAAAACAAATGAACTCTATCGTCAACGGAATGCACAGGGATATAGTCAATGCAATGAAATCTAGAGAAACGAATATAGATCTACTTGTGAGGGGGAGAGATGATGAAGTAAACAGGCAATACTTCTTAATTGTACGACTAATTAGGACGGCAATGATGGATCGTAGATTGGCTTCTAGTCTGGACCTTACCAATATCGATATATTGGATTATAGAATTGCAGCAAATCATCTAGAAAATGCTGGAGATCTTATTTCTAAATTATCTTCCCAGTTATCAGGTTCTTTTGATGAAATAAAGCATGAAAAAATTATTGAGGCAAATTTATTAATTTTAGAAATGCAAGAAAAATCCATATCGGGATTCATCACTAAGGATACTGAAAAGTCGTCTCATGTAGTAACTCTCTTCAATAAATTCAACACAATATCTAACTTCATTAAGAATGATTATATCAAACTGGAAGGGAATTATCAATCCGTACTGAAGACAATAAATATAGTATACACAATGGATGAGATAGCCAAGTGTTGGGTTGATATTACAGATTTGATAAAGCCAGTCTATTCCATCAGATAGAAAAAATTTTAGAATGGTTTTGATTTATATCGTGAATGAAAGCACTAACTTTCCAGCTTTTTAATTACATCATCAAAATATCTTAATGGTACTATTTTTACAGTATTAAATGAAGAAATTCCCACTGCAATACTTAGTTCCTCTATATCATGTGCATTTTCTGCCTGCAAAATAATAATCCATTCATGTTCCAGAACTGACATGTAAAATGCGACAACTCTTTTTACATTGAATGTTGAAATATTTGTTTCAATTTTGTACTTCATTTCTTTAAAGATTTTTTTGCTTTCTTCATTATTTAGTGGACAAGATTCTGGGTTGTGTACTGCAAATACTCCAAACAATGAATTTTTATTCGATTCCATTTGGTCTACTATCTGTTCTGGGCACTTAAATGAGTTATTGATGCTCTAAAGACTTAGGTTAAAGGTTGACTGAGCTGTACTAGAAAATGTGTTTATCATGATTCATAATTGTTACAAGTGCTGCGCTTTTTGCCGCGAATTCTGCTGTTCTTTCGGATTTATTATCACTTCCAATTATTAATACATCATCTTGTTCTGGATTTAATCCCTCTAATAATAAGGTATGCAGTCTTTGTTCTTTATGAAGTGAATCAAAATTGGTATTTGGGATCATGAATTTCTTATCTTTATACACTAGCGTAGTGGCTCCAAGTGCGTTCATTTTTATTGCTGCGTCCCGTTGTTCTATCCCAGTCTTAATTACGTAGCTCATTTGTTTTAGCAAAATTGCATAGTTAAATTTGCCTAGTGCAATGGAGCATGTAGAAATGCTCATTTCAGCCGGCATTGACAATTCTAGTTCTGAAAGCAATTTATTCCCCTTTTCGCTTATCCTTGTTCCGGTATTATCAGTTTCAACAAGATCATGAATTTTTAAATGTTTGACAAGGGTTTTTACTGTTCCTTCCCCGAGATCTAGTTTTTTACATAGAGTATGTCTACTAACATGTCCTCTTTCTTGAGCTAGTTGCAATGTCTTTAATACATGGACTATCTGAAATGAAAGGATTCGGCTTGGTGCAATTCTACTTGCTACCTTTTGGAGTGTCTTGACATAGGTATGCATTACATTTATGATATTACAATTGGTAGTGTAATTTATACAATTTCATAGGCCAAAATCGACTTTGTTGGATAAACCAACCAATTATTTATATATATTAGGAATATTAATGAATGAGAATGTCATCCACGAGACAATTATTAATAGAACGATCAGATATTCCCAAAGTAGCAATAGGCGTTTTGCTTGCAATTATGCTATTTGGATTATTCGCATCAGGTTTTGACCAAGGGCATCTTTTTAGTTTGGTTGAAGGAAAACAGGCCTTTGATAATAAATGGTTACATGAATTCGTGCATGATATGAGACATGCCTCCGGATTTCCATGTCACTGACAACATACTGGATAATGAACCAACTATGAGAACACTGCCTTTTCTCCTCATTACTCTTGTTTCCGGTGCCATATCAGGCACAATTCTTGGGATAATTAATCTCTCGGTAGTCGAACCATATATTGATAAAGCTATCGAATTAGAAACACAAAATGATATTAAAGCGGGCCAAAATGTGAATATGGATGAAATCGCTGGTTACAGAATGTGGCAAAAGAGCGGAGAAATCTTTGGAGGAATTATTTATGGTATTTCGCTATCATCATTATTCGGGATAGTGTTTGCTTATTCAAGAAGTTCGTTACCAGGTAATAATGCAACAATGAAGGCAATGTTTTTAGCATCAATAATGTGTTTTGTTCTCTTTATAGTCCCTGGATTAAAATACCCCTCAAATCCGCCCGCTGTTGGAGACCCAGACACGATATATTATCGGCAAGGCTTGTTTGTAACATTTCTTGTCATTTCAGGAGTTAGTGCACTGGGTGTGACGGTTGTCATTAAAAAAATAGATCAAACAGTATCCAAGAAGGTCGCTATTTCCTGCACTATATATGGTGCTATCATGATTGTATCTTATTTAGTCATGCCTTCAAATCCGGACAAAATATCCATATCAATGAGTTTGATTGAAATATTTCGACTTGCTAGTGCGACAACGATTGTTATGTTTTGGGGAATACTTGGGGCAATATTTGGTACTCTATGGAATAGGTTTGAACCTCACAATTTCGAAAAGATTACTGCCTTCTAAAATTTACGTTTCTATTGTTCAACTGTAGTAATAAGAATAACCCCAAAAGTACTTTCAGAAGTTCTAAAAATGCATTTAATTTTTAATAAATAAATTATTTCATTCGGATTGAAATAACTAATCTTTATTTGAACTTGGTTGGTTATTTGGTACGGCATTATATTCCGAAATAGTAAACATATGATACCTCGTAGCTTCTAGTAATGACACTTGGTTTATGATTTGCTATGGTAGAATATTTATATCCATTGCAATCCTATCATTTTTATACCCAGAAAAACTGTTTACGGCAAATGTCCAAAATGTAGGACTAAGAGTCAACTCGAGGTACTTTCAAGTAATCCGGGAAATGAGAAATTT
>DATADQ010000106.1:0-1500 GCA_036258455.1 Nitrososphaeraceae archaeon
AGAATGGAGACTACGTCGGAATAAAAAACTATGATATGACCTGAATCTGTTTCTATTGCATTATATTCCGCATCTACACAATTACGGTCAAAGCTTGCAGCGAAATCACGAGAATATTCTATCGTCCCAAGGCCTAAATTCCATCACCTTTAGCGACCCGTATGCCAAAATATGCTTTACAGCAATGATTGTGAGGTCGCTATCGCAACAGCAAAATGAATCAGGAGATAAGGAAGCAAAGAGGATAATCTACATCGATACGGATACCACTTTCACAGCTTATTTACTGGCTGGATTTATTCTAAAAAATGAGTGTGAGTTAAAAACAAAATATTCGCCTCACAAATCCCATTTTAGTGATAATACAATTAGGCGGCAAAGTCATAGTAATGATGACAAGAGGTATTTCTTGAAAAGTAATGTGGAGAATAAGATCTACCAGGACTGCGTTGTTGATAATAAAGTAATCCAAGTATTTCTTCCTTCGGAGGGACGCTTCGAGTCAACCTTGGGAGACGTAATAGCCTCAATCCAAGGAGCCTCAATAGTGATCTTTGATTCATTAAACAGTTTCTACAATCTGTATCCAATATCATACACCGAATCGCAACAGCTAAAAAGGACTGATAAAAGAAGCAAAGAAACCCAGAAAGCTGATCTAATAACAGAACCGGTTCCAGCAGAAAGAAGAAATGACGATAAATCAGATTTGATGCCATTACAAGATAACAAACCAAAAAAAACAGAGTATACTTTTGGGAGGTTGAATCATCTTCTTTCCATTTATGTCATGCTATTGGTCAAGCACGGGTTGACTATGAATATTCCCGTGCTCGTGACAAGTATGGTGCGTTACAAGAGGGTATCCGAAGGTTTATGGATTAAAGCTCCGACTTGTAGACGACTTCTATATCAAAAAAGTCTTGTGAAGATGAGTGTAGAGATGAACAATGAAAACGACCTTACTGTAAATCTTCTAAAACATCCTACGTCGGCACAACAAACAATCGTGTTTCCGAACACAGGGATTTATTCAGCCTTTGAGATTAACCAGAGTAAATCCTAACATGAGAGAAATAGCGACAAGTGCAAAACCAGAAGCGAGAAATGCGCCCTGAGTCTTTGCAGTTCCACTCTGTCCTGACCTATAAATCATGATAGCACCTCCCATTCCTATAAAAAGGACGAAAACCAGCACAACCGTTTCAATCAAGGTTTGAGCAGATCTTGTTGGCAGAATAAAGGCCTGAGAGCTAGCGGCAGCACCTTCAATAAGCGCGTTAATTAAACCTGACGCTAATGCAAAAAATGTTATAATGTATATGATAGCCGCAACGATTACAATCTTTGAAGTTTTTAATGAAATTGAATATCTAGACAAGAGGCTATCAGAAATGAAATTAACTACTCTACATATAAATTATTTATGAAAAAAGAGCTAATGAATAAGCGTAAGGATTGCTTTCAATATAATCCCAAAATGAGACTGATAAAAAGAAA
>DATADQ010000107.1:0-4032 GCA_036258455.1 Nitrososphaeraceae archaeon
TGTTCAATAATTACCTACAACACGTACAAAATCTTCAAGAAAATGAAGAATGGATTACACCTGACTTTTGTAAGATTAAGCCCAAACAGACTAAGCGTCTTAGTCCTTATCTGGAAAGTGAGCTGTGGGAACGGGATGAGCTCCTTACAATATTAAAATATGAACCATATGCAAGAAATAAAGCAATATTATCACTCATGTGGGACCTTGACGCAAGACCCCATGAAATAACTCTGTTAAAAAATAAAAACATTAGGTTGAAGGAGAGATACGGTGAAGGAGAAATACCATATGAAGCAAAGACTGGAACTGGCCCAATTCTATTGACTATGAGTTTTCCTTTTGTTCGGGATTGGTTTAATCAACATCCTTTTAAAAATGAGCCTAATGCTAGATTAGTCTGTAACCTACGTAATGGCGCTCCAATAAAGCCCAAGGCCATTTGGAATATTATGAATCAACTAAGAAATCGAATCATTCGCCTGTTACAAACTGGAGAAATTACTGATGAAAGTGAACGTGAAAAATTAGAGTTTTTTCTAAAATCTAAAAAATTTAACCCATACTGTATAAGACATAGCAGTATTACTTCAGATTCTGACTACCTGCCAGAATATGCTCTCAAGAAGAAGGTAAGATGGTCTATGAATTCTAAACAGGGTTCAAGATACATGAAGACTAGAATGGGAAATGATTTGAAACAAAAAATACTTGCACATAACGGCATTATGTCATCAGATGAATTACAAAAGAAACCGGCAGTGTTTACATGTCCTCGATGTGAGTTGATTAATGCAATTGATACTAAATATTGTACCCAGTGTTCCTACCCATTAGTTCCATCTGCCTATGAAGAAATTAAAGAATCAGAAGAAAGAAGGATAAAAAAAATGGAGGAACAAATTCAATTCTTGTTGGAGACACAAAAGGAAATACTAGAGTGTCAAAAATATCCAGAAAAATTGACACAAATTGCATAAGAATAGGAACTTACGGTAAATGGTGCGGCTAATAATGTGGAGTAATGTTCTCTAGTGCCAAGGGATAACCAAGGTTTAGGTAATATTAATATTTATAATAATCAATAGTGTTTTATATATATATTTCACTAAAGAAGCTAAAACTATGTATAATTTATAAGTTTATAAGTGATTAATTAGTTTAATAACGTTAATATGAAGCATATTGTAGTTAGCGAAGAAAACTACGAGAAATTAAAAACGCTGGGAAAATTTCATAACAAGCTCGGGGCAGTACTTATCCAGCTGCCTCCTACCTTCACAGTTAAAGAATTTAGAAATACAGAGGAGTTTCTTGATAGGCTTCCAACTGGTTATGACTACGCCATTGAATTTAGAAATCCTTCCTGGAATAGTGAAGGGCCATGAGAGATGCTAAAGCACTACAATATAGCAGCAGTCATGACAGATTCTCCCGAAAGAGATAAACTGCAATTCCTTTCAGAAGTAACAGTTACTGCTAGTCACTCTTTTATTAGATGGCATGGACGCAATACCAAGCATAGATACAATTATCTTTACTCAAATTCAGAATTGGAGCCATGGGTGGATAAAATCAGGAAGATATCGTCAGAAACGGCTGTCGTTAGAGGTTATTTTAACAATCATTACGGAGCCAAAGCTGTTGTAAACGCACTAGAGTTCAAAGAAATGCTCGGCACAGCTTTAACTGAGAGAGAAAAAGCAGCACTCGAACATGCCCGAAATTACTTTACTCACGATTACCGACTTGACTCACTTGAAAGACGGCTAACACTTGATGACAAATAATTTGTTACTAAAATGAGTTGGCTCTGCATCGGTAATTTTTTCTATATGTGAGTACTTTATACAGATAAGTTGGTGTCTTTTAATTTACTGGTTTATGCTGCGGCAGGGTGTACCCTGATTGCAGGAATATTGCACCTATCGTTGGCTTCAAATGTTATAGTCAATAATTTACCTGTGGGTATCTTCTTTGTAGTTGCTGGCATTGCACAGGTATTCTGGACTCTGCCAATAGTAAGAAGTTGGGGAAAAGTGTGGACATATGTTGGAATCGGTGGTACAATAATTCTCATCATCATGTGGATAATTACAAGATTTCCAGACAATCCAATAATTGGAAGGGACCTTCCTGTAAATTCCATGGGAATAGCTATAGAAGCATTTCAAGTCGCCTACATAGTACTATCTGCTCTTATCATCATCACAAGAGATAGAAAAACGGGCTAAACAAGAAACAAGTCTGAATTCTACAATACTTAATTATAGACCAGCTTTTATCTCAAGATGAAATGGAAAAAGGTAAAATCAAATTAAGACTTGCCAAGGCGACTGATGTTAAAAGTATAATTGACCTCCTAGGACAATTGGGCAGGCAGTTACCAAAAGACAGATACAAAACTAAATTTCAAAAACTCATCAAAAGTTACATCCTATTTGGTTCTACTAAAGGGAGTCGTGGAATCATCTTAGCAACGACAGACTCAAAAATAATTGGACTGAGTTCATTCGAATTACTTGAAAGACTTAATCAACCGTTGAGGGAGTTCTGGATTCCAGAACTAGTAGTTTCTGAAGAGCACAGAAGCCATGGTATAGGAAAACTACTGATTCAGAAGTGTGAATTTATCGCCAAAAGAAAGAAGTGTTACCGCATAAGACTTGAGTCAAGAGATGATAGAATTGATTCACATAATTTTTACAAGAGAATAGGATTTCAAGAAATTGCCCTGACCTTTGAAAAGAGGGTGTTAGAGTAAAAAATAAAAATGATAACATTTGTTGACGGATTGACACGAGTCTGTTGATAACAAGAGTATATTATAGACTCAATGCCGATGACAAATAAATGGAAAACATATGTCCATTTTGTAACAAGAATGAAACAGAACTCTTTCAACTTGACTTTGAAGGATGCTATGATTGTTGGATGGATAAAACAAATCCGAATATTTCTAATTGACATTACGTTATAGAAATCCAAAATATTTTTATCGTGAGCAAAATCCGATGTAACAAAATTTAACTTGTGGTGAGTGGGTTGTAGAATGGTTGAACGATGAACAAGACACAACCAGTTATCCCGCACCGTGCTAAGTTAGAAGGCATTAATTAATTCTCAATCGTGAAATAAAACGATTTACATAAACATACACATAGATACATATTGACTACGTACAAAATACTGAAAATAAGAACCTAATTTATGTTATTTTTATCGTTGGTAATACATACTAAAGCTGTTGAATTGAAATTCGCCAATAATACTAGGTCTTGAGTGGACAATGAATATCGCATATATGGAATCATCGTCGCATATTGAAGCCAAAACTTGTGGATGTAGAGAAAAGTCTGTAAAGATAGCGTATTCATTCGTTGATACTTATCATAGTTTGTGTCTAGACAAGAAAGACATTATGTTAGGTCAGATACATGCTTGTGAGAAACTACTGAAGTATACTACTGATGAAGTGGACAAAAGTGCGTTAACAAAAGAAATAGCAGAACTAAAGATGACCCTGGATTTGCTACCATAAGATAGAGGGGGAGTTAAGCTAAAGACATATTCATTCATTTCTTCAAGGACTCGAACTATGTTTTCTACAATAACGTTTCTTAAATTCTTCAGAATTGAATTTTCCTGTCGTTCCCAGAAGTACATATGAGAACTTTAATATATGCAAGGTTCAAATCACCTTGGTCCTCATTTTAGGAAAAGTAGTTGAACCCGCTTATCCGCAAGGTTCAAATCCCACTGTTCCCACTGTAGGTATATCGACCTCTTTTACTAGGATTCTCAGACACATTTATGTCTACAAATACATGACATTTGCCCTTATCATGTAAAATTATTGGAAAAAATGAGTTCAACTCCTCTCGTAGGACTATGGTTGAAACTATACCTTTCCTCATCGCCAATAGGTACACATTCGATATTTGCATCTGTGCAAGAAGGACATTTATGAAATGAAATTTGATTTTTGAAATAAGACGTACACCAGAAACAAGAATTACATACAAGAAAGTT
>DATADQ010000108.1:0-9197 GCA_036258455.1 Nitrososphaeraceae archaeon
TTGAAAGATGCATTGACTATAAAATCAGAGGTGACAAACATACAATGGGCACTTGAATACTGTAAGAAGAATCACATTAATCTCAATATCGAAGTTCATGATAGAACCAAGAATCCAGTAATGTATGCAGACATTCCTGACTTAATAAGGGCATACCGTACGTATGTAGATATTAGATATGTTAATGATACTGTTTTAGAGAATCTAAGTAGTACGGCTCTGCAAGCGCTTGCATCCGGGCTCCGGGTTTTGGATTTTAAGCTACAATTTCGTTATGGTCTGCCTCCAGAACATGATGCCGTAAATGTAGTTTCTCGAATCTCTGCAATTTACAAAGATCTCGGTATGTTATAATAATGTAAAATCGACTGCTAGATGACTAATATGCATTGTAAATATACCCAAGCTGCCTAATTTTCATATAACCTATTCTACGTTTTGTAATAGAGTAACTAGATACTTTATGTGCAGTTATTTTATTGTCTTCTTTGGGGATAACAGCCAGCATTGTTGCCAGGCCAGCAGATTTCGAAATCTCATCATATGTTTGGGTAAAAAAGTCCTGAACTCCAAGATTTGAATATTTGTTTCTTTGCAAAAGAGCTCAAAATCTTTTACAGACCAGAAGTGCAAATGTGTAAAAGATTGTCTTGGTACATATCCTCTTAACATTTGAATTCGCCATTTTATGTAGGCGCTATTAGGAATAGTTACTATTACACCCTTTTTTGCGTGATTCACTGCGTCAATCAGAATTCTCTGGGGATATGCAGTGTGTTCAATTACTTCGAGCAATAATATGTAATCATATGAAGTATCGTCGGTAAGTCCTAACCCATTAGTGATATCACGTATTTCTGTATGTATTCCAAGCTGTCTTGCTTTTTCGCATGCAATAGCTGAAATGTCGAGTCCAATTACCTTCACTTGTTTATTCTTTATCAGATATTCTGAGACAATTCCATCACCAACACCAACGTCCAAAACCACCGTATTTGGTTCGATCCACTCCCCTACTAATTTAGCTCTTGATAAATTACCGGTATTAATAGCCGAGTGGTACTTCTCGTAATCTTCAAACACTTCTGGAAAATCCATATTACTTTGAGTTAGAGCTCTCCATGACTCCCGCAATATTGTCAACCCAAGCGATAATCCAAAACGAGGAGCGTAAGATGATCCCATTATGTTGACAGTGGATAATGCTTAATTTGATTTAATCATATCTATGTTTGAGAAATAGAGTTCATAGTGGGACTAGATTATGTGCATCTCGCAAACATAACGAATATTATATTCCTTTAATCAGCGACCAAATTCTAGATTTTTGCGCGTAAAAATATCAGAGATAAATTGATTTGTTATTTGATCATATTGGAAATTAGTTCATTAATAACTTGAGATGTCCTGCCGCTACCGAATGCCGATTTCGAGTATTTAGAAGTTGGTGACGGCCTTCTGACTGCATTAACTATTTTTTTACTATCAACTCCAGTAAGGATATTCCATTGTCCTTTAATAGTTTCCACCCACTCGGTATTCTTTCTCATTGTGATGCAAGGCACCTTTAGTAAGTATGCCTCCTTTTGAATTCCTCCTGAATCAGTAACGACTTTTAATGCGCTTTGGAGCAACGCTATGAAGTCTATGTATCCTACTGGGAGTAACATTTTAACATTGGAACATTTTAGGAGTCTATCTAGTAAACCAAAAGTCTTAAACATTTTCTTCGTTCTAGGATGGATAGGAAATACAATTGGATTATCAGCAAGTGCTTCGAAAGTCTTTAAGAGCTGAATAAAATAGTCCTTTGAACCGGTATTTTCCGCACGGTGCATTGTAAGTAGCAAATATGATCTTGATTTCAGACCCAGTATATCAAGTATCTCCGATTTTCTAGAAATTAATTTAGTCTTGTCTATAATTTCAACTGACAGATCTCCTGTATAGTATACTTTGGCTCTTATACTTTCTTTTTTTAGATTATTCACAGCGTTCTGGGTTGGAGAAAATAGATAATCACTTAGATGATCAGTTAAAATTCGATTTTTTTCTTCAGGCATGGTAGAGTCATAACTACGCAATCCAGCCTCTATATGTCCTAATTTTATATTACTCTTGTTTGCACATATGGCTCCAGCTAAGGTTGAATTAGTGTCACCATAAACAAGTACAAGATCAACATTTCTTTCTGTAAGCTTTCCCTCTAGACGCTTGACTATTTCTCCAATCTGGAAACATGAGCTCCCGGATCCTACACCAAGGTGAACATCTGGTTTGGGAAGTTCAAAATCGGTAAAGAAGATATCGGACATTTCATAATCATAGTGCTGACCTGTATGAACTATCAGATGCTCGATTCCTGAACTCTTTAAGGACTTATGGACGGGTCCCATTTTAATAAAATTAGGTCGAGCTCCTACAACAGAGGCTACTTTCATTTATTGTAACAAATTACTGTAAATAAAATATAAATGTCCACTTATTTTTGCATTCATCATCTAAAATCTTAAACGTTGATTATTTTTGATTAACAGAATATTAAAGAATTTTATGAAATTGGTAGTCTTAAGTATCAATCTTATAATCCGAATATTTGCTTTATCCTTGTCTTCTGTCTCACTCTTATCGCTTTTCTAATTTCTGGATCATACATGCTATCATATCCCGCCTTCTTTGGTTTATACGATAGGTAATAATACAACATCTGAATTGCCCCCAGTCTTCCCATTGGCTTTCCCGTCAAAAAACATTGCATGAATCTGCCTAATACAAAAAGTGGATGATATCCAAGCGTTCTCATGCTAGCACCAAATTCGTAAAATTGGTGGTTAGCTCCTAATTGTCTTGTGTGTGAAAATCGTGCGTCGTAATTGACTATATTTTTAAAACCATGATATAATGACATTTGTAAGATGACAGATTCGTATCCCATTTTTTCTGGATAGCGACCAAGAACATTATTAAAGAAAGAATTCCTGACAAACCTTCCTGCTCCATGTGGAGTTGTATAACTATTATCATCATAGTTTCCTGAAGATACAGCTATTCTATCATCACCATCCATTTTGTGCATTATCTTCTCGGCGTAGAACTCTTCATAATGGGTATCATCCGTACATATCATGTGATAATCCGTACTTTCCAAATTTCGATCCCTTGCAAGATTTATTGCACTGTTCCAATTTTTCACCACTCTTCCAATATCATATCCCATGTCAGGATTTGTTATAACATAGATGCTATCATTTTTCAATTTTAGTCCTTCCAGTATTTTATGTGTATTGTCAGTTGAGCCATCATCAACAACTATAATGTATCTAGGGTTGATTGTCTGTATCAGCAATGAATTGATAGCATATTCAATTTCATTTTCAGAATTCCTGCAGGTCACAATTGCATAGTAACTTCCCACAGGTATAATGAAAATATTGCACCATAAACATCTTTTGCTGGATCGATTCGGTCAAGTAGATTCCATTTACTAACCTTGGAGAAGATTTAATTTGGTTCTAGTTACAAATTCATCACAAATTATTTGTCAGGATTATCCTTTATCTTTCTGTCGTTTTTTGACAATTTATTAGTTCCGTACAATCGTGTTTCTCCTCTTGTGATTCTAAGTAGAGACTCTTTCATCAATTTCTTGTCCTCTTCGCTTACATTACCCTCAATAAGATCAA
Source organism: Nitrososphaeraceae archaeon (assembly GCA_036258455.1). Lineage (GTDB taxonomy): Archaea > Thermoproteota > Nitrososphaeria > Nitrososphaerales > Nitrososphaeraceae > TA-21. The sequence continues at coordinate 3,684 of DATADQ010000108.1, forward strand.
TTACGTACATCCACATTATTGCTCCTACTTTATTTTCCCTAAACAAGGCATCCTGTTCGACTTTCCATTGACTTTTCCTATGCCAATATCCTAATACAATACTCACCGGCACATAAATCAAAATAAACAATATAGCAAAAGTCCATATACTATCAAAAACCCCAGCAATAAATGGAAGTTGTTCGATTAACAGTTTATACTGAATTGTTATAAAATTGGCAAAAGTCATTGCAAAAACAAGGTATATACTATGTCCATTGCGAAAGTCTAGCCAGCGTCTCCTAAGCCAATCTGAACCAAATGAAGCATACATGGTTAAACTTAGTGTTTGTCTTTTACAAATACATTCCGTTCCATTCTGACATATTCCAGATTTTTCCCAACAGATAATCCATAACGAGAGAAAGAAATGTTGAACAAAAATAACCCCTGATTAAATTGATTTTGCAATAAATTTGTTGAAAAATGGCTAGATGGAAAAACAACTATTATTTGAAGAAAGTTCAAGTATTAATGGGAGAAGTTCCATGGATACCGGTAATTAAAGTTGACATAGCGCTAAAGTGCTTTCAATAGTCTATTCATTTGTTCAAAATCAATACCAAATCCAAATCGTTTTTCTTCTCTTTTCATATTTCTGTACATACTCATGAGTAACTTGAGGTGCTTAATAGAATTGAGTTTTCCATCCATCTTTAATCTCACTATTCTGTAAACGTCGTCGTAATATCCAAATTTTTTAAGAATCCTCCTTTCGTAGAGTCCTGCATCAAAGGTTGAACCTTTATTCAAAACATCTATGAAGATATTACAGCAAATTAGAGAAGGAATGATACCTTCGCCGAGCAATGGAAAGACACATCCGATTGATTCACCAACACCTATTACGCTTTCATTGTGGAAAGGTAGCATGCGTTTTGGAGGAGAGAGTCTTATGGGCCTCCCAATTTTTCTCAATACATGAGCACGAGGGTATTTTTCGAAGAATTGTGATATTCCATAATATTTTCTATCAACATCACCGGCTCCGATATAGGCTCGTCCGTTTCCTAATGGAAAAAACCAGAAATAGCCTCTAGCTCCTTTGTAGCCTATCACGTAAAATTCTTCAACTCCACTAACGTTTTCTACGAGAAATTCGTACGAGGGTATAATAAAATCTTGAGGGGATCTGGGAAGGAGAGATCTGTGAAATCCAGTACAATCTATTACGTAGTCATATTTGGAAAGAATATCTGATTCTTGGGTACAATGATAACCATAGTTTATCTTTAATCCTTGGCAGAGATCACGTTCCCAGTGGTATTTGTCGTATGTGACCAACCCCTTAAGATCTAAATATTCTATTTTTTCATCAGGAAGATCCATTCTCAATTTCTTCCCACGATGAAGAACATAATCGTCAAAATTTAGCCCTGCGTCCTTGGAAAATGTCTCGAGCATGTTTTTTGAAGCTCCCCACGCACATACTGGCCAATGAGATTCTTTTCTTGAAGCTTCGAAGATCTCTATTTGGTGGCCATCTGCTTGAAGACGATTTCCAAGATAGGATCCTGCCACTCCAGCACCAACAATAGCGAGTTTCACGTTATCTTTGAGATAAAAATTGCTTATATTTCTTGTTGATAAACAATTGCAAATCCGTGATTTCATCCCTCAAACATGCTGGAAATAAATCCGAAATAGAATATACAATTAGAATTAGTAATTGAAACAGGTTCATCAATTTAACGATAATTTAACTAGTATGAAAAAATGTAACTGAAAATTATAATAAATAACGAATCAATATAAGTCCAATTTCATTTTATTTCAGAGAATGCTGTACTTGAATTATTAAGGAGTAAAATCAAGCATGAAAAATAATCTGATTAGATCAACTAGTTCAAAGATATGGTATAGGTGAATGCAAATATCAGTATCAATGGACAATTCCAGGCATCGAACAAGAATTCTCGGTTTATTATTAGTTTCTCTCAAAATAGGCTTGCATGAATCCGCATAGTCGCTAGGAAAGAAAGTAAATGTTTACTAAAAAATTTAGTAAAAGTATACCAATATGAATGAATTTAATATTTATTGTATCTAGTAGAAGAACTACTTATACTGCAACTTAGTTACAATAGAAAGATGAGTTCGACTTAAATAGTTAGTAATGTAGCCCTATAATGGATGCAACAAACAATGTCATACATCTTAGCAACAATATTAGTAGCACTAGCGACTATCAGTGGAATAAATATACAGAATTCAATGCAACCAGTACTAGCACAGGAAGTATTGTCAAGTCCCGCGTGTGGTCAGGTAGTTCATGGCAACGTGACATTAACTGCAAATCTCGACTGCACAGGAGATGGATTAATTGTCGGAGGAGATAGCACAACTATTAATTTGAATGGATACTCTATCAGCGGACCAGGAGACAACAGTTCTAAAGTAGGCATAGCAGTACCCCACTCAAATGGTGTAGTTATACAGGGTTCTGGCGCTATTCGTAATTTCCAAGCAGGAGTTTTGATAACTGGATCTGAGAATACTAATATCCATAGGGTTACATTTGAAGGAAATAAGATAGCAGTCTTCATGACAGGTTCTATTGGAACTACTGTTGAACAGAACTTTATTGGTCCAAATACAATTGGAGTGGCCTCACACTCATCCATAGGAGCTCAGATACACGCCAATATGATGACTGGTAATGATCTCGCAGGCGTAACGCTTGTCAATACAGACAGATCTCAAGTAGATGCCAACTCAATTGGTGGAAGCAGGAACGGTATATTCGTAGACGCACAAAGTACAAAGAATACGATACTGTATAACAATGTACTAAAGAATGATGTCGACATAAATAATGCCGACGGGTTGCCACTCAACATTAATGGAAACGAACTACTGAAGAATAACTGCTTCGTTAGTAATCCAAGTGGTGGATGCAATCCTCAATAAGAAGCAACAAAGTTCAGCACAGCTGGATCAAAACTACAAACCTCATTTTTTTATTTTTATTCAATTTAAAAACTTCTAGATTTATAATTTCAAACTGGAAGCACAATAAAAAGACGAATGATTGGTGTTTATCCCATGAAGGTAAAGCACCAACGATATCATCTATAATCATTGTCACACCTTTTGACAATACATGCTAAGCAAAACTAGATTCTGATTGAATATCTATGTTTCTGGATAGGAAGAACAAAGAACAATAATATACAAAAATTTTCTCCAAACGAATGGTTTGCTATGATCGCTTTATAGGAATATTGTGACCATTTTGTTGAACAGCTGTGTAAGATTGCATTACCTATGAACAATTTATTAGCCTAGATTTTTCTATAATTTCATAAATTCATACCGAATGAATGTCGTATTAGGTTCGTTTATAAATAATATCTGAAGAGATTTTTAGTACTTTTTTCATTAAAACATATTTCAATTCCTTCTGTTTATACTTCTCACACAATAGTAGAATAAAATTTTGCAAGAAAAATATTGATTGAAACAATTGGGAGAGAACATCAGAATTTTTCAATTCAAAATAATTAAATTCATTGTCCAATTTCCCTAATTTCTGACCAATGTCGGTTTCATCTTGACCGAAGACCCACAGATTGTGAAAAGGTTTGATACCAAATACTGGCGAGTGACAAAATTCCTCCAACCTGTTTGCTATAGTAGTTATTCCAAAGAATTCTGTCATTTTGAGAGATGTGTATAAAGCCATAGGATAAAGTAGGTCATTACCAAGAATATGAAGTACATTTTTCGGAAGTCGAACAGATCTAGAATCTGCTGATAGATTTATGCCGTTCTTGTGCCAAATTTCAAATTTCCGTGGAACTAATATTCCTGCAAGTCGCAAACAAGTGACAACATTTGCTGTAAAAGTGCTAAAGGTCGTGTTATTATCGGTCAAGGGAATTTCAAGTGGGATGATTTCATTGCAGGCCAGAGCAAGTTCACTACTTGTGTTTCGAGTAAGAGCTACTGTTCTAGCCCCGGCTTTAGTGGCACGTCTAGCAATCTCTATGTTTGCTCTAGTTTTGCCCGTAACTGAAATAAAATAATAAGTACCATCAAATAGAAATCTTGACCTTATCAGATCTGAAGGACTGTAACATCTGCACCTATGATCTGATAGATACTCTGCAATCAAACCAGCAACATATGAGTCCCCTGATCCTATGTAAATACAGTCTTCACGTTTTTTTTTATTGGAAATCTGATTTAATCCATTTATCTGATCTTTAAAATCGAATTTAAGATTTTCTAGAGAGTCCATTATTAATCAACACCGCTAATTCAGAAAATAAAGCTTTAATGGATATGCCATGTAATTATCTTGCAACTGGCTGAATAGCATAAAACTAATTATGAACAACCGACTACGATTAGAACTCTGGATTTTGAACGCAAATTATGATATTGTCACGTGATTTAAGGTAATAACTAAACTGGCACATGTCAGGTATATTAAAAACAGAATGTGTTAACTTAGGGTTACCGTCATTTTTTCTCATGTGATAATTGTATTTGTCAATTTTTACAAGATTCATCGTGGTAGAACTGGAGTGTCAATAGTTTGCATCTCTCGGGTATTGTACGAATACAAATTGGCTTTGCCCTTAACGATTATGGGACTTTAACATTTTTTTGCCTATGAAAATCTTAATAAGATGTCAAGCACGAGTCTTACAATTAATTCTATGTTAAATTTGCAAGATAATAACATTCATCGAAATAATCAAATTCTAGGTTCATGCACTCTCTCAATAATCTTACCAACCCAACATGGCACTCCCATATACTTATCGCCAGAAGAAATCAGGGAGATTATCCCTAAGGAAATTTCGACTGAGATAATAGTGGTTCAGTATAATTCCAAGACCATTGCCGCTGCTACCAATTTGCATTCAAAAGAAGAATATGAAAGGAATAAAGTGCATAAAACTACTAGTAATGATGATCAAAGTACTACTGATTTTCGCGTAGAAGGTGGTTTTGTTTCTGCCATTTTAAAGGGTATAGAATTTTCAGCAGGTCAATTTATTTTGGTAATGGATGCAAATTTCCCTTATCCTAAAGAAATTATTGCCGAGATAATTTCTGAGCTAATAAAGTATCCCAATTCTATCATAGTTGTTTCACGTTATACAAAGGGGGCGTCAATGCAAAAATTACCAGTCGTACGGCGATTAATAAGCAAGGGAGCAAGAACTGTTGCCAGGCATGGGTTAAACATAAGTGATGTACAGGATCCATTGTCAGGTTGTTTTGCCCTCCCGAAAGAAGTTGTTAAAAATATAGAGATAGATGGGAAGGGAAATCAGATATTGCTTGAAATACTAGTTAAGATAAGAAGTAAAAATAGCAATAATGTTGTTGTCACAGAGATACCATTTCAACAGAAAATTGTGTATAGTGTGAAAAAATTAGAGTTCATTCTAATATTGGATTACTTCCATGCACTCTGGAACTTATATTGCCATAGCAGAAATTCAAAAAAGGTGCAAG
>DATADQ010000109.1:0-16319 GCA_036258455.1 Nitrososphaeraceae archaeon
AGGAGCGTCAAAAGAACATTATACCCTCTGTCGATGTGGTGCTTCGGAGAATAAACCATTCTGTGATGGAACACATAGAAGCATTAACTTTAACGGTGGGCAGAAGAAATAATCAACTATGGTCCGTTGAATTCTACGACAGAATAGAAAGCATTTTTGCCCGAATGGGCCATTTCTTTTGGCATTACCTGTAAATATATTCACGAGAGCATTTCTTTGCTGCTGTTCTGAATTCTTTGTGATAAATAATTGTAATGTGCCATTTCACTCGTGTATTGCTTTTGGCCAAGAAACTGCGTAGATAATTTTAAGACCGTCGAGTTTCACACTGCTGTAATTTACCTTCCTGGATATGGAAAAGTATCAATGCTCTGCTGAAACCATATGTGGGAAAACCGTTAAAGTTACATGAACATCCAAAATCGAAATTGCAAGTTTCGACATAATCGGACTTCATTTTCCATTTCGGAATTGACAGTTCCTCTTGTTGAGAACTCCCAGAAGAAGACATTGATTTAATTAATTTGTTGACAAGGATTTGATAATTTTGGTAAGCAGGGAGCGACCAAGAGTTTAATCAACATGGGTGTAAGAATCATAACATTATTTCGGATTTATTTTGATAAGATAATACCCTGAATATTTCAATTGGATTTCTATGATCACTATTTGTCAGAGAATGTAAGAGGATAATAACCTATGAATTTGCCTATCCCTTTATAGGTAACGTCATACAATTTATTTTATTATTTCTTACCTAACTCTACGAGAAAGTTTTGAAATTCCAGATAATCAATTTGAGCTACTTTAACAACGATTGCATTTTTTCTTATCTTCTTACATAGCCATAACCATCTTGTCACCATCTTGAAGATTCATAGCAATCATATTGTCATGTAATACAATTATTCCCAGACTACTTAATATGCCCAATATTATGAGAACGATTCCAAAAGACCTTGCAATCCATATTCCTCTGGACCAAATCTTTTCTCCAAAAATTATTGCAGCAAATAGGCCCATCCACACTATATTCATCCATCCCAGAGCTACCATAATTAGAAAATATGGCCAACAGCATCCAAGACAATAAAGTCCATGGTATGCACCCATTTTGAGTGCGCCTATGACTCCATTTCTCCATCTTCTCATAAAGAAAGTCAACGGAGACTCGCAGTAACCGATACATTTGTTCTTTAGGGAAGTAAACTGATATATACCTGAGATAATTAGAATGCCACCAAATATTATACCAAGATTTTTTGCATCGTGAAACGTGACAATACTATTCATAGGAATAGACCAGATTAATAGTAAACTCAATCCTGTTAGCGACCAAACTACGAGATACATTCCGACAAAGAGTACGACCTTAAATGTAGAGAATTTTGGTTGAATGGTTTCTGTCGATAATATTGACTGCTCATTGGTAAGCAGCTTACTGTAAAGCAAAACCATTGGTACTATTGCGGGAAACATCATGGCTGCCATTCCAGCCGTCCAACTTGCAGTAAATAGTCCGATTAATACGGGATTGTAGGTAATCATAATGTTCATCATGTCCGGCTGCTTCATAGATAATAACCAAGAAAAAACAGAAATAGAGACAAGTGAAGCCATGATGATTTTTTGAAGTTTATTCATTACCAATCATTTTAATGATAGAAAGTATGAAATCACATTCAATTCTAATATTTTTATTAGACAAAAGGATGAATTTAAAATATGACCCATTAATATTGAAAACTTCTTAAGTAATACTGTCTATTCTGATTAAATTCAATACGAAAAATTGAAAAACTTACCGGAATCAGGCATATATTCAAAACCCAAGGGGTTTATATGGGTTTAAAGACCAATTAATACCAAGGTATATATATAGTATTTTGTACAAACATGTTACATGTCTTCAAATAAGGAAAAAAATAGAGAAATAATCAACATCACTCTAGATGAAACAAAGTCCGCAGTTAAAAAGACAACAGATGAGGCTATAAAGGAAATTCCACGGTTTACAAAAGCCGTTAATGAATATCAAGAAGAAAGCATTCAAGCCACAAAAGATATGGCAGATAATTTTCTGGATTCACAAAAAGAGATTATCCATTCGACACAATCCTTATGGATTCCGTACATTGAAAATGTGCAAAATTCATACTGGTCGTATTGGACATCTCCAAAAAGGGCTACAGAAAATTATGCGAGAGCAGTAAGCAATGTTACCGATAGTACAATAGCATCAACCAGATTAGCAAACAACGCTTTATTTGCAACTATGAATGCATGGAAAACATCAGTACAACACGCAAGAGACAATGCAAAAGAATTTTCACGGCTTAATGCAAACGTCGCAAAGACTTTTGAAAATGTAGCAAAAGACAGTTTAAGGGATTTTTCAGCTAGAGAAGAAGTACAAACACATTCCCGACAATAAGCACAATATTGCGATAGATTAATAGAATTAATCTATCCATTTTTGTTTGATATTCTGTATAGTAATAAAAGTCTTTTTTCATTTATGGAGATAATTATGCATCAATTCATAAAAGGACAATTTTAAAAACGACTTTTGTAACATTGGCCTTGCCAAATATTTCAAATGCTTTTAACTCATTAGGCATTCTCAAGATTCATTTTATGGCTTACTAAAGGCTTAGGACAAATTCCTGCAGATTCAATAAGGTACAACAATTGTTCCATATACTTCCTCTTTACAGTACTGACTCTCGTGAATTTGACGATAAGACTTAACGATGATGAGTGATAAGTTTCAAGCCGATGTATATCCGTCTCTTGGATATCTGGATTGAATTAATAAGCTAGGTTGCGTAGAAATAAGCTTCTTTCCTTACTATCAACTATAGCCTAGATTGGGTAAATATTACTTATGGAGATAATTGACGACCTACAAGATAGTAAGAGATTTGTCACTAGGATGTCTCCACTGCGTAACTGCACTATTGGAAAAGGAGAAGATCAAGCAAAGGAACCAATACCTGAGTTGAAAAAAAATGAAGTTGTTTTTTCCAACAAGTCAGAGTGTTATTGCATTTCAATGGTAGACATAGTTGGTTCCACACAGATCACATCTAAGCTATACAACTCTGTAAAAATTAAGAACTTTTATAGAGTTTTTATTAATGAAATTGCGGATATCGTAAAACATTATGACGGAAAAATATTAAAGACTGTTGGTGATGGGGTTATATTCTTCTTCCCTCAAACTTCAAATGTAGAAAATGTTGAAGCATTTAGACAAGCACTAGAATGTTTACTTAACATGGATTCATCTCGTCACATTATAAACACTAAACTTCATAAAGAGTTGCTTCCTGCTATCTCCTACAGAATCAGTGCTGATTATGGTAAGTTGGAAGTTGCCATGTCGGGAGAATTATCAAGCTCTTATGATCTCTTTGGACCGACTATAAACTTTTGTGCCAAGATTAATAAGAAGGCACCACCAAACGGAATAGCCATAGGAGCTGACCTGTGGAGGATTCTAAATTCTTTTCCAAGACTTGCGACACGTTACTACTTTCAAGAAATAAAAGAATTGACTTGGAAAGAGAACAGATATTCGTATCCAGTATATCTGCTTCTACCGGCTAATAAAAAATATACTACTAAAAAGTCAATATTGTTAACGAGAAATCATTCTATCAATGAACTTGGTTCTATTCCCAAAGTGCCAAGAATAATGCTAATCGATGATGATTCATCTATCTCATTTCTATTTACACAATATCTAAAATCAGCAGGAATGATTGTCGACTCATTTGTTGATCCTGAAAAGGCGCTGACGCACTTCATGGAATCAGATTATGGTTACTATGATCTTGTTATCACAGATATTCGGATGTCACATTTAAATGGATTTGAACTATACCAGCAATTAAAGACTTTTGATCCAGACGTTCGAATAATATTTGTAACCGCACTTGATATCGCTCAGGAAATAACTACACTATTGCCTGATGTAAAGTTAAACCAATTCATTATCAAGCCAGTCAACCCAAGCGTACTAATTAATAGTGTCATGCAACATGCAAAAAGGCATATAGATGGCGTATAGCCATGACTGTTGAAGCACAAAGAGGTGGACATCAAAGTTGAACCCTACAACACGAGTTATCTTTGGAAAGCGCAATATCATAGAAACTGAAGTAGGGATTTTCAATAGAGCAAGTAAGAGCATTGATACGTGTATGACCTATACTAGACCCTCCCTCGCAGTATCCTTAAATCCGATCAGGGATGCGTTTTTAGTCGCAAAGAGGAGAGGTCTAAGGTTGAGGTATATCACCGAAATCAACCATTACAACTTTGAGGACTGCAAGGCATTACTAGATATTGTTCATGAGCTCAGGCATCTAGATGGTGTCAAGACTAACTTCATGATTAGCGAGGGAGAATATCTTGCTCCGTTGATTCAAGATAAAAGTGAAGCCATTGCGTCGGAGCACATTTACAGTGACATGATTCAAATTGTAGAGCACGGTCATTGCATATTTGATACTCTATGGAGTAAATCAATTCCAGCTGAGGAAAGATTCAAGCAACTACAGGATGGATCAGTCCCGCCGGAGACTAAGATAGTGGACAACCAAGACGAGATTATGAAAAACATCATTCACCTATCTGAGGTTTCTACTGGTTTGTCAGTTGTATCAAATCATGGTGGGATGCAATTAACTTACAACAGCTTTTTGGAATTATGTAAGAAAGTATTAGAAAAACAGAGAAGAGGTGAGGGGGAAGGAATTAGATGGATTATGAGGATTGAGAAAGATAGCGTTAATCTAGTCAAAAAATTTCTAAAACTAGGAGTTAAAATACGACATGTTAAGAATCTAGCTCCAATCAATTTTGCTGTCAGTAAGCACGGACTTATTGCTACAGTAGAAGAGATGAATGGAGGAGGAATGATCCAGAATCTATTAACTAGTAACGAAGGATCCTATATAAAGCATTTCACTTCGATGTTTGAACAATTATGGAAAGAGGGAGTTGATGCGCGATACCGTATTAAGGATATAGAAGAAAAGGTTGGTATGGCAGAGATTGAAATAATTCGCAATCCCGTAGATTCCATAGCCCGGAGTTGGAATATGGTAAGATCGGCGCGAAAAGAGATTAATATTCTGTTTTCTTCTCCAAATGCCCTCAAACGCCAAATTGCAATGGGAGGATTATCATTCTTGAAAAAGGTTTCAGAAAAACAAAAAGTTAGGATTAGAATGCTGCTTCCATCTTCTGATAAGTCAGATCAGCTTAAAGAACAAATAAAGGCTAATGTTCCTAAAATAGATATTAGAACTGTAAGTACAAGTCTAGAAACCAAGCTCTCTATACTTCTAGTAGACTCTAAACAATGTCTAATATTAGAATTAAAGGATGACAATCAAAATACATCTTACGATGCAGTTGGTTTATCTACATACTCAATTAGTCCTACTATAATATCATCTTATTTGGCGGTGTTTGAGAGCTTCTGGAGACAGGCAGAATTGTTTGAAAAGATGAGGGAAGTCGAAATATTGGAGAAAGACTTTATTAATATAGCTGCTCATGAATTACGAAATCCCATTCAACCCATAATCGGCTTTTCGGAATTACTATATTCTAAAATTGACAATCAAGAACAACGACGTCTTCTTGACGAAGTAATATTGAATGCAAGGAGACTTGAGAGACTTGCACGAATAATGTTAGACGTGACCCGGATTGAGAACAATTCTTTGGTCCTTACAAAAGAAATTGTTGATATAGGTCAGGTTGTAAGAGATATAGTCGAAAGCTATAACCATAAATTGGAAGATAGAAATGTAAAGAGTATAAGCCAGAACGCTAAAGAATTAGCAGTAATTTATGATGGAATAAGAAGCGTCAAAACTACAGTGGACAAAGACAGGATAACGCAAGTGATTTGTAATATTCTTGATAATGCTGTCAGTTTCAGTCACGAAGGAAAAATTCGTGTTATACTGAAAAAGGAAAAACAAGATGGACAGAACTTTTTTACCATAAGTGTGAAAGACATGGGACGAGGCATAGATCCAGAAATTTCGGCTAAACTCTTTACAAAATTTGCATCCATGTCTGATATGGGAACGGGACTCGGACTATTCATTTCAAAAGGTGTTGTTCAAGCACATGGAGGAAAGATATGGGCAGCAAATAATTCTGATAGAGGTGCAACATTTAGTTTTAGTCTCCCTATCATAACTTAAATATTGGATAACTCTCATTTTTTTGCAGAATATTCGATAGGACCTTCCAGGAATTAATGGGAAAGTGAGTTTTAAATGTGCGTTCTAAGCCTTCAAAATAATCGAAAAGTCTAAATTGATTGACACAGGCAAGTAAACTAACTTTATTGATTTGAATATTCAAAATAACCAAAATTGAGAATCATGAACAATAAAGTTAACAATAGTGAAGGTAAAAAGTAAGATCATGAGCGAATCCAAAAATCCAAAGATTAATGAAAGGATATTTCTATTATGTGACCAGTGTTTCTGGACTGTAACCTGTCTAGATAAAACATATTTAGACAAGATATTAGCAAAAAATAATAGATGTCCGCGCTGCAATCAAGATCAGTTGTCCAGTTTTCCTGTAATGCCCAATGATGTGTTTACTTACAGCTATTCTAAAAAGAGAGGGGTTGAGCTAAGTTTTGGTATCAGAAAGATATAACCATAATAAACCAGATCTTGCAATAGAAGAGCTCCTTGCAGAAGACGATCTCTGGAATTAAATAAGAAAAATAGTAAATCCTGAGCTCTTTAAAACAAATTAACTGCTTGTACGGCCATTCTGTAGATAGAATTGCTGACAGCAAATGTATTGGTGTTTATATATCTATTTAATCATTTATTTACCTCGGCTGTGGCTGGAGCCATTAACTCTCAATAATACTAATTGGGAATTCTTAAATAATTTGGGATGATGGGATTATTGAATGAAAAGCAAGGATTCAATTAACAAGATTAATCACAGAAATTTCCTTCTGTACGCATCTATTAGCGTTGCGATATTATTGATATTTCTATCATGGAACATTGAACCTTATTCGGTAAATGCTCTGAATCGAACAAACCAAACCATTAATTTGCATGAAATAGAAACAAAGAAAATTCACGTAGGCGATATTGATATGGCCTATAAAATATTTGGTAAGGGCAGTCCTATCTTGATGATAAATGGATATTCTGCACCACTAGATTTTTGGGATCCATTATTATTAGAAAAACTTGCTTCGAATCATACAGTAGTAACGTTTGACAACAGAGGAATTGGAAATACGACTTCAGGTAATAAGAAATTTTCTATACCACAATTTGCAGAGGACACTTCTGGGCTGATGGATGCATTAAAAATTAAGAAGGCCGACATCATTGGATGGTCTATGGGCGGAATGATTGCTCAAGAGTTGGTGTTATCAAATCCAGAAAAGGTCGGAAAGCTTATCATTTATTCATCAATATGTGGAGGAAATCAAAGTGTTCCACCAAGTCCCGAAGTCTTGAAGGTATTTTCAAATCAAAGCGGAAGTACAACAGAAAGATTACAAAAGTTTTTGCCCTTGTTATTTCCAGACCAATGGCGACGTGACAATCCTAATTTGATTTATGAGTTACCAAAGAGTGATGAGGAGACTCCAATTATGACACTAAATCTACAAACTGAGGCAATCACTAATTGGACTGGTTCTTGTAATCGTCTAAGTAACATAACCCAACCAACGATGGTCTTGGTTGGGACTGACGATGTCCTTACAGTACCCGCTAATTCAATTATAATTACTGAGAAGATACCTGGAGCTTGGCTCATTCAGATAAAAGGCGGGGGACATGCAATGATGATGCAGTATCCCGAGAAATTTAGCAACATTGTTGATACATTTCTCAAGTCTTAATCCAGCCTTCATAATTTGATTCTGGGACATATTGTTTACCTAATACCGATCTTGCAATAATATGGATATTCTCATGTATAATGAATAGTCAAAACTCGACCTCACAGGTTGACAAACTTTCAGCCCACGTTCCAATTCAATCACTGAAAATGATGATGATATTAACTTTGGTAAAATTATCATGATAATGTATGTGAAATATTATTTTATAAAGTTATTTTGCATCTAGAATCAGATAATATTTTTATAATTCAGTCGTTTTCCTCACCCGTAAAGTGGAACAAGTGGAGGGATACTGTATGTTTTTCGTTGTTTCATAGAAATCAAACCCTCGTACCTCTTCTGAGTAAAATTGTTTTATCCTATGTTGTGTAGTGATTTATAGGTCAACCACCAAAAGAACACCGCTTCATGACTGGTGGGTCATACTTTTATACCACCTAAAGAAAAAGGCCCACCAGTTAAATCGTCTAGGCATTCCTAATAGATACGACTATCATCTCTTTTCATATCTTTAATTTCTACTATAATACAATATTTGAATCAAGAAAATTTTCCAATTTGTTTTATGAACTAGTATAACCAATTTTTATTATCATTGTTGCCTAATGCTGTATAAAATGCTCAAATAAAGAAAAAAATGGTTCACGTTTACAAGGGTTGAGGAATGGTCATCAAGTGATATAAGGCATTATGGACATAGAGAAGTAAGAGTACTGCAGAAGACTTGTGTTCATTTTGTCATCACCAAAGAATTGGCCACAAGAATGAATTGGGTGATCAGGATTCAATATGTTCATGGCCTAATTGTACCTGTAAAGAATTTATGGAATGACAAGGTGAATGAGATATCACCAATACTGTTAATGATAACCATTTAATACACGAATGTAATCGGATTATTTTATGAATTGATCTACTTCAAAATTCCACTGTAAATCTATGTTGTGCTTTGTATAAAGAATGAAACTAATAATACGCCTAAGCCTCGAATGAATGGGATACTCTTAATATAAATGTTGTTCGTTGGAAAAGTATTGAAAGAGATTAGCGAGTTGCGGATTTATCCTGCAAGAGGCTTGAATCTTTCTAGCTTTGATGCTGATAATACATTTGGCAAATCCCAAGATGATCTTGATAGGGAACTACCTAGGCTTAGGTCAATGATGTCAGATCAGCAATACAAACTTTACGTTGAAAATGAAAAATCACTTCTAATTGTTCTCCAAGGTATGGACACATCTGGTAAAGATGGAGTTATAAGGCATGTGATGAGCGCTTTTAATCCAGTTTCGTGTACTGTCGTATCGTTCAAGGTGCCGACATCTGAAGAGTTAGCACATGATTTTTTATGGAGGGTACATAAAGTAGTACCTCGAAAAGGGTTTTTAGCAGTGTTTAATCGTTCTCATTATGAGGATGTTGTAGAAGCTCGTGTTCAGAATTTGGTATCTGAATCTATATGTTTCCAAAGATTTGTTCAAATTAAACAATTCGAAATAATGCTTGCACAAAATAGGATGAAAATATTAAAGTTCTTCTTGCACATAAGTAAACAAGAGCAAAAGAAAAGACTTCGCGATAGATTGTCAGATCCAGAAAAACGATGGAAAGTCAACAAAGAAGATTATGAAAAGAGAAAAAAGTGGGGCCTATACATGAGTGCCTATACAGATGCAATTATCAAATGTAGTATAAGAGAGGCCCCTTGGTATGTAATTCCAGCAAACAAGAAATGGTTTCGAAATTGGTTAGTATCAAAGATAATCACAAATGCACTGGTAGAGATGAAAATAAAATTCCCCAAATCTGCTGCACATTATAAAAACATAAAAATTTGAGCCATATATTTTTGGAATTATTATCTGACTTTGAGTTGCCAAGATTATATTGACTAATTGACTATCTATACTGCCCCTGGGAAGGTTCTTACGATAATAAAAATGTTAGCTTAATCGATCACGATACATTAAAAAGCTGTATAAAACCAATATATATAGACGATTTGATTTTAGAATGACGCAACCACAAAATGGTAACAATAATGGCCAACCATCATCATCTGACTTGAATCAAAAAGTTCCTAGAAAAGCTTGGGTATCACTTGCAATTTTAGGGTCGGCACTTCTAATTGCCATGTACGGCGAAACCATGTTACTACCTGCAATACCTGATATCATTGAGGAGTTTGATATCTCTTATAATACGTCCTCATGGATTCTATCAGCTTATCTAATTGCAGGCGCTGTTGCCACACCAATCGGAGGAAAGCTCTCAGATATATACGGAAGGAAAAAAATGGTGTTAACTATTATGATAATCTATATTGTTGGAATTAGTCTAGGCGGTCTTTCTTCTAATATAACATTTCTGATAGTTGCTAGAGTAATCCAAGGAATTGGTATCTCTATGTTCCCTATCGCATTTGGTATTATACGGGATCAGTTTCCAAGAGAGAAACTTGCAATAGGAGTAGGTGTTTTCAGCTCTATGTTCGCAGCGGGTTCTGTGGTTGGTTTGGCTGTGGGAGCAAATATAATAGAAAATTTTGGTTGGCGAGCTACGTTTTTTTCAATTGTATTTGTTGCAATTGGATTATGGTTCATCATTAGACGCTATATACATGATAACCAAGATTCTGCAAATGTGATTCAGTCAGCCGAGTCGCACATTTCTTTTGATTCAGCTGATATCAAAATAAAAGTACCTAATGAAACAGACACAGTTAGCAACAATACCAAAAAAATAGATATAAAAGGAACCATAACCCTTGCAGTTACGATAAGTTCGTTTCTGATGGTTCTCTCTTATTCACAGACGGCCCATATTGAAAATTCTCAAATTGCCCTGCTTTTATCTGTAGGCACTGTTTCATTAGTACTTTTTGTGATTATAGAAAAGAGATCAGATTCTCCATTAGTTAATTTCCAATTGATGACAAATAAAATGATCCTTTCTGCGAATATCATCCTAGTCGTAGCCTTTCTTACCATGTTTACAGTTTTCCAAACTATCCCTGTGTTAGTAAGGAGTCCTCAACCATTGGGATTTGGAGAAAGCGTCATAACAACTGCAAATATTCAACTTCCATTTATGATTGTGTTTCTATTATTTGCTCCATCTTCTGGCTTTATAGTTTCTAAGCTAGGTACCGTAAAACCGACCCTTATTGGAAGTATAGTGAGTGCTCTAGGATTTTTTAGTCTGTTTGTTTTTCACTCAACCGGCATTTTAGTGGCTACAAACCTTGCTATAATTGCCGGAGGACTCTCATTGATGCAAGTTGGTGGTTTTGATATTATTCTACAATCTACACCAAGAAAGTTTGCCGGAATATCTCTTGGAATGACTGTTCTGTTTAATTTAGTTGGAGCTTCAGTTGGACCTGCTGTTGCAGGAATTTACATGGAAGCAAACCAAGTATTCGTAAAGGGTGTTATCGGTTCATTTCCCTCGCCTGAGTCGTACAACTTGATATTTTTTACAATAGCTCTAATTTCGCTAGTACCAGTAGGATTATCAATTTTCATAAAAAAGAAACAACCCTTATTAAATTCTTCTTGAATGATAAGGGATGGTACACAGAATTAGCTCTTAATTTTTTCTTTTATGACTATTCTATCAGATCTAGCATTAATTTTAAATCTAATATTTCTTTTTTGAGTACGTTCTTATCAAAACTATCAGTGGTATATTTGTAAAGTAGTTCACATGCACGGATTTGAGCCAATATTATATCCTTCTTGTTGGTGTAAAGAGAGTGATGAAAATCCATAATGGAATACGCAATCTTTCTCCTCTGCACAGATCCGCATATCTTGGCATCAATTTGAATTGAGGGTTCAAGGTCTGTTATATTCATGTGTTAATAATCATCTCAAATCTATTTGAATCGTCTAATCCTAATTCTAATCTTCTGCTCACCCAAATTGTACAATAATAATTGGAATGCTTAACCTCTTCTATTTTATTACATTTATAACAGGTCCATGAAACGGACTCCTTACAAATTTTGCAGAGCTCACAAGTTGTCAAACAAGAGCCGCACATTCTGCAAGAATCTTTATTGAACATACTAAGAGAGAGACGAACTATTCCTATTAGGATTATGAATATTGATCTTATGGATCCTAATGAACTATATTGAATATATGATCATACGAGGCTGATGTTCATCACTTAAATGTTTGTACCACAAGGCTTTACTATCAAAATCCCAAGATTGATGTGGAGATGGCTAAAATTCTATGCATGTACCACAAGGCTTTATTAGCAAAATCCCAAATTTGATGTAGAGATGGCGAAAATTGAATATATATTATATCCATCATTAATATTGATTTTAGTTACTTTTTTTATTTCTGTTACATTCTCACAAGTTGTTACTAATGTGAGTAATGGTAATTCATCTATTATTCACAATGGTAAAATAAATGAATCTAAAAGTATTACAGTAATTAATGCTGTAGGTGATATAAATTGTTCCAATAATCTACATGATCAAGTTAAAAAGGATAATCCTTCGCTCATTGTTGCTTTAGGAGATCTATGCTATAAATCTGAACTAACAAATTTTATAGATACTTATAGTGATTTCAAAAACGCAGACAAATTAGCTTGCTTAATAGGCAATCATGAGTCGGAAGAAGATGGGAATTTAAAAATTTTAAATCAAACACGTGAATACTGTGGAGATCATTGGTATCGTAAAATTGCAAATGGTACGACCTTATTGATAGGACTAAATACAAATGGAGATACTAAATTGCAAACAAAATGGGCACAATCATTGGTTACAAATTCAACATTGATGAAAGGAATCAAGAATGTCATGTTACTTACTCATAAACCAGCGCATACACCTCCCGAGTCGTATCACCCAGCTGAAAATTCAACAATCCGAATGATCTCGGACATTGAAAGTGACATATCAAAAAGTATTGTCGTTTATGAAATTGCTGCGCACAATCATTTTATGGCCGAATCAAGCGATGGCCGCTGGTTTATTTCTGGTGGGGGAGAAGGTGGCAAAAGCCATCATGAGGCATCTACTAATTCAACTTGGCCATTTCTAAACAATAAAGATTATGGATACTTACAAATCAGAATAAATAATACGGATGGCATGGTACTGAGTACTCAATTCTATGGATTGGATGGAAAACTGATTCATTGATCGGTGATTCAAAGATAAATTAGTGAATAGTCCATTTGGATCACTGAATATTACCGATTGTATGCTGAAAATATTGCTTGTCAAGTCTTACATATGAAGAGTTTTATCGGAAGGCACGTTCTGTTCCTCCGTACCTTGCAATAGTCCTGATGGCATCAATTTAGTCTAAAGGATTTTCGTTACTAACCCGACCAATCCGATCCTTATTCACCTATAATTTGTAGTATCACGTTTCGATTCCTGGGTCTTGTATCCATTTCTAACAATACTATTTGTTGCCAAGTTCCTAATGTCAAATTACCTTGTATGACTGGAACAGTTAGGCTTGGTCCTAGCAACGATGCCCGCACATGAGAGTGACCGTTTCCGTCATGCCAAGTATAATCGTGCTTATACTCTATATTTTTTGGTATTATTCGTGACAACATTTCTGGAAAATCAGCAATAAGTCCTGGTTCATATTCAATAGTTGTTATTGCCGCAGTCGATCCTGAAACAAAAACAGTGACTGTTCCATTTTCAATATTGCTCCCTTTCACTACATTTGATAATTCTTGAGTAATATCAATAATATCATTTTCTCCTTTAGAACTTACCTGAATGGTTTTAGATACAACTTTCATGTTTACAAACTTTCCGCCTATGCTCTACTATTGGTATGACGTATAATAAATGGTTGTTACTAGATGCCAATACACCATGGATCATGGTTTACCTTTAGTTAAATAATTTCCCAATCTGTTAACAAACCACGTCCATCCTTGTGAATGTTCATTATATTGCTGTATATCATCCTCAGTGAATCCACTATGCCGTAGGATAACTTTTGTCTTGTTATTACCTAGTGATTCAAACAGCCATGTTACCATAGTCTCTTTACTAAATTCAAGCTTGGTACGAAAATGCCAAGTAAATGATAATTCTCTATTTGGAATAAATTTAATAATCTTTCCATTCACTTCATGATCCTTATCTAGACTATTGTTCTCCGATCTCAAAAACGTAAATGATACTCGTCCTCCTTCCCTCTTTTCTAGCACGGCAATGTCAGGAAACCAGTGAGTTAATTGGTCTTTATCAGATACTGCTGAAAATACCTTTGCGATTGGTGCATCTATTATTATCTCACGATTTATTACAGTATAATCATCACTCATCTTTTTCCAACCTTTTGATTCTCCAAAAATTCCTTTAAACTTCTAAGATTATAATCCCACATCCCAGCAAAAAAATTCATCATTTCAAGTGCCTTTTCCTTGTTTAATGAATAGATTCTATTCTTCCCAATCTTCTTTTCTAATATCAAGTCTGAATTTTTGAGAATTCGTAGATGAATAGATACCGCAGGCAGAGTAAATTGAAAATGCTTTGAAATTTCAGTAGGTGTCATATCTCTCTCTTTTAACAAAAGCAAGATTTTACGTCTACTGGAGTCTGAAATTGCCTTCCAGGGAGATTCCATCAACATTAGTTAATTAATTAATTATTTAAATATTTACATAATGATAAATATGATTAGAAATCAAATGATAACATGAATGAAGTAAAAAAAATCCCAGAAGGTTATCATTCAATTACTCCTGCTCTGATAGTTAAAAATGGAGATGCAGCAATAGAATTTTATAAAAATGGTTTTGGAGCTGAAGAGCGATGTCGTATGAAAAGCCCCGATGGTAGGCTCGCACATGCTGAACTAAAGTTAGGTGATTCTGTTTTTATGTTGTCAGATGAATATCCAGAGATGAAGTGTCATTCTCCTAAATCTATTGGTGGGAGCCCCGTATCCATGTATGTATACGTAGAAGATGTCGATGCTCTTTTCGATAAAGCAGTCTCAGCGGGTGCCAAAGTTTTGGATCCGGTGAAGGATCAATTTTGGGGAGATCGTCATGGTCGACTAGAGGATCCCTTTGGACATCTCTGGTCTATTGCGACTCATAAAAAAGATCTTTCACAAGAGGAAATGAAAAGTGCTGCAGAAGCAGCTTTTTCTCAAATGTCAAAGTAAATTTGCGTCTTCATATTATTTACTAAAATTATTCAATACTTAGGATTCATCAGAAATAACTATTTCTACAGCAAATAGTGCTCTCCTTCTGGTCCATCCGATATTGTATGGGTTAATGTTTTACCAGTAATGTGATTGTAATTTAGTAACAAAAACTTGGATTTGATACTATATATTGTTGATAAACTAATCTGATGCTACTCTTAGTACGAGTTTGGTTAATATGGCAAATATACTAATCAATTTTGCAGGCGACGTATTACTAGCCCAAGCTGTAAAAAGCTATCTGTCCTCCCAAAATGTAGTCTCAAGTATCTATCTTACGCCTGAAGGTGACGAAATTAGTATAACATTAGATAAAGATAGTGAAAGAAATGGGAACAGGCTGATTAAGGAAATTCTACGAAATTATTTAGATTCACATACTCTAGCCAGATACCAAATCATGGAATTGGAGAATATTCTCACAGTGGGGGTTCCAAAAAAAATCGAAGAAATATCAAATCTGGTCATGTGTGAGATATGTGGTTGGAGGCTAAATACAGAAGAGGAACTACTCGTCCATCGACGGACGCACTGGATTTAGATAGATTTTCTGCAAAAGTATTAACATATATTTAATAGAATGACAAATTTTGCTTGTTTTTCATGAATGTTGCAACATTAATCATTTTCATAGGTATTGGTATATTTTGTTTTTTATTATTTAAAACCCTTTTTTTGTATCCAAATTCATTTTCCATTTTTTCTCTTTCCTTAAATGATATTCATCTTTTATTGTCAAACGCCATAGGTCAGCAGGAAGTAAGTGCGGAAAACGGTATTAAAAATGGTAATAATATTGATGGCACAGCTATAAGAGAAGCAACTTCCGGAAATACTACTGTTGGACTCTGGACTCCTAGTAATACGAGTTTTGCACTTCAGCATCTAAAAGGGCAGGAACAGGAAAAAGCAATGGATACACTTCTCAAAAACGGCTATCGGGAGTATTATTATGTAATGAATAACTTTGAAGATCCTAAATCTCTAAAAATGACAGAAGATTTGCTAGAAACTGCAAGCAAAACGAATCTAAAAATAATAATTATTCTCCTGCCTCCATCCGAGGGTGGACCTGATACTAATTACGATTGGAAGGGATGGATAAAATATTTCAATTCTCTTGAAAAGAAATATCCAAGGTCATTTGAGGGTTTTACAATTGATGA
>DATADQ010000110.1:0-6246 GCA_036258455.1 Nitrososphaeraceae archaeon
ATAGTTAGGACATCAGAAAATAGTAATAACAAGTAATTGTATTTCACAAAACATTTTATGGCAAAACGATGAAGCCATCATTTTTGGCAAACTTATCATTGCAAAAGCTGTCTGGTTTTATTATGATAAAAACAGAGAAAAACTTTAGTAACAACAGCTAAAATATCCAAGAAAACTAAAAATCTTCGCAAAAAACCAATTCTATATTTTTCTATAGATGATGAGAATTTTCCTTATAAAGGAGTAAAAGGCAAAGGCTCAGTAACTATAGTAGAAGATCTAAATAGAACGGTTTCAGAAAGAGAGAAAATAAGTTCGAAATATCTCGGTACAATAGATCATCCAATAGCAAAAATGATAACAGCATTCAAAGAATGGAAAAAATGTACTTATTGAAATCAGTCAAAATTCTTTTCTACATGGGATTATGGAAAAGAGTAGTAATAACATCTAAGTTTGTTTTATTCCTCCCCCTTACTTCTTTCACATGTTTTTAAAGTCGGTCAACCCATGTTATTCCGTCAAACCCAGTATAATATTTGTTAAATATACTATAGGATAACTTTCATATTAAAATAAACACATTCCCCTGACTAGCTTTCATATAATCAAATCCTTTACTATTAGTTATTTTATAAATATTGGACCAAGAATTATGACAAAAACAATTTACTCGCTTCTAAACTCTATCAACTGCTTTGCTATTTTTGTATAGTTTTGTCTGTCTTAAGGGATATTATATTACTAATAAGTTCCGAATTGACTTATGCCTTTTTATCTACTTTTTACTTTCCCATAACGCAAATGCGTTGTTCTCTGTATCTATGCATACAGCAAAAAAGCCATATCCTGTGATTTCCGTCTTTGGCATTACAACTTTGCCTCCTAATTCATTAACCTTTTTCGAGTATTCGTCTATTGAAGGTACACTTATGTAATTCAAGTTTGGTTGTTGAGGGTCCTGTCTCTTAATCAAGCCTCCTCCTAGAGCAGAAGATTTTTCATTACTATCTCCTCTGAAGGAGGTGGATATCATCCAATAATCCATTGTGTCTCCATCCTTCCTTACTTCTATCTTTTCTATTTTCCAACCAAACAAGGTTGAATAAAATTTTCTTGCACGTTCTACATCATCTGCAGGAATTTCAAAATGTACAATGGATGGAATCTTATTCTTCCATTTTATTTCCTTATCATTATGCTTTATCATACTGCTACTTTTCACCTGATACTATTCGATATAAAACCTCTAGACCTTAACGTGACTAAAATTCCCAATTATTCCTTCTGAATAAGGAGTCATAAGATCACCAAACTGTCCGCAAATTGGTTTCATATTTTCATCATTCTCACTCTTTGTATGGACTTCATCTGCATGCTTACGATCCTTATAGAAATGTCTCTCCATCCAAACATCATCATCTTGGTTAGCAGAGACAGTTTTGGCTATGCTGATAAGTGGCATTAAGCTCTCTTTGTTGTTGTTGTTGAGACAAAAGAATCTCGTGTACAATGGACCCTGTTTTCCTAATGTGTATATAAATTTCTTATTGAGGTGTACTATTGCGTCATGATTCTTTTTAGGTATTTCATTATCCATTTCTATTATATTTGTTGATTTATTCATGAAAAACAAATACAAAGTATAGTTATTAAATATGTAAGGGAGTAAAAGGATATTTATTTGCAATCCATCTACTTAGATGGTCAAGAATTGGATCTATATCTACCTGTTGCGAATACCTAATAGAAATATTAGATTACACTTTACAAAAAACAAGATTAAGGTAATTATAGAAGCATATCATTTCGATAATGTAATTTGTATATACAAAATAATAACTAATGGCCAAATGAATTGGCGAAGGATCAAGTGGAAAGAAAAGAGTCAGAAGAAATAGAGAATGAATGCATCAAAGCTTCTTTAGACTTTTCAAAGGAGATAATTATGATAAATACTTGTAAAGATTACATTAAGTTTTTTTAGAAAGAATATAAGATTGTTACTGTTAGCATAAAGTAAATTTAGAAATATTCTTCCTTTTTTTCTTTGATTACAAACTTACAAATCAGGTCGCCTTTGGCAGCCCTATGTGTTGTTTCTATATTAGCTCCAAGGAGTTTTTCAAATAATTCAGTTTCAGTTGAACATGCTTCCCAATGTTTTTCAGCTATGTGTATAATTGGACAATTATATTCTAAAAGAATATGTTTTCCTCCACTCCTTTTTGACTCCTTCTTTGATTCAGCAATATATCCTTCCTCATCTCGAATCCTAGCTAATTCCTTGACTTGTTTATCAAAATCCAAATCCTTAAGACGCTTATAGTATTGATCGAAAAGCTCAGTCTGGCGTTCGCGTAGAACCTTTTCAATGCCTTCTTTTCCCATATTTCTTTCAATAAAATCAAGAGCATGAGTTGCTATTGCACTATATGATTTTGGGAAAACAGTTTTACTTTGACTTGTTAATTGATACACCATCCTCGGCCTGCCTACATGTCCCCTATTTTCTATACTTTCTACTAACCCTCTATTCTGCAAAAGAACAAGATGCTTGTGAACGGCCATTCTGGATACCTTCATAACCTTTGCCAATTCTTCAAGCCCTGCTTGCTGCATAACCTTGAGATAATAAAGTATCTTCTTCTTTGGCTCACTAAATCCATCTGAAACATTTTCTAAATTCGCTGGGAAAATCAATTATTATTATATATTACTGGCTAAACTCATTCATAAACTCTTTTGTTTACAAATTGAATCAATGTTTGAGTTGCTATTATTGATATCCTTTTGATTAAAATGCTAGCAAACTACTATGTACCCAGAGAATTAATATAATTTGTAAACCTCCATGTTTATAAACGTAGAAAGCAAATAATATCCATATGAGTAAAGTTATAGAAATTATTGAAAAAGAGATATTGAGTTGGCCTTATGTTACTGTTGGATCACATAGATTTGGGGGTATAGAATTTCGTCTTAACAAAAAAGAAATGGGACATATACATAGTGAAGGTTTGGCCGATATTCCATTTCCTATGAAGATTCGAGATGAGCTGATTAACTTTGGACTTGTTAAACCTCATCATGTGCTACCACAATCAGGGTGGGTTAGCTACTGGTTTCATAATAGCGAAAAAGAGGATGTCGCAACAGTAATTGAACTATTTAAATTGCGATATAAATTGCTCAAACCCAAAGCTCAAATTAAAAGCGATATAACAGTAATTCCTCCTAAAAAAAATTAGTGGAGGTGATATCTCTTGGATTTACCGTGGAATGATGAAAGATCAAACCAATTTATAACAAATGTAGGTTTGATAACAAGCGATGGTCCTTTTGGGCCAAACGTGATGGCCTGTGAATGGACACATCATATATCCTACAAACCTGGTTTAATAGCTGTTTCTCTGGGTCATACAAAGGCTACAGTTGAAAATATCAGAACGTCAAAAGAATTTGGTATTAACTTGTGCGCAAGTGATCAATCTGTATTAGCTAGTGTAGCAGGTGGTTACACCGGTGCAAAGTACAACAAGGTCAATGCATTAAAAGAGCTTGGCTTTGAATTCTACAAAGCAAAGAGAATAACCTCTCTTATGATAAAAGGTGCTGTACTAAATATTGAATGTAGATTATATAAAGAAATTACTCTAGGTGATCATATTACGTTTGTTGGCGAAGTTATTGAGGCTTCCAATAATCCTGACAAAGTACCACTTGCATACCACGGAGGAAAGTATTGGATCTTGAATACAAAAGTAGTAAAACCGTCTAATGAAGAACGCGATAGAATAAAAAAAGTAATTGAAAAATATTCAAGATGATACAAGATGATGACACACAAAAGGTAGGTGATTCTCTCGTTTAATGACTACGCTCATAGCTGGACTGCAAAATTCAGTTCTTGTGATTGAATCTTCTTCAAAGAGTGGTGGTGGATGGGAGACTTATGAAAGTTTGAAAGGAAGTCATCCACAAAGTATAGCATTCGATCTTTTGAATCCAAGCAGAGCATATTGTGGAACATTTGACAAGGGTTTATGGAAAACTGATAATGGTGGGCAAACTTGGAGTAGTATTGGAAAGAATGAAATTTCCACGTCTAGTATAATGTCTGTTTCAGTCAGTCCTCTGGAAGAGGGAAATAATGGATACAATAAGGTATATGTTGGAACTGAGCCAAGCGCACTTTATATATCAAGTGACGGAGGCGAATCATGGGAAAGAATGAGTGGTCTCAACAATTTGGAATCATCTGCTACATGGAGCTTTCCTCCTAGACCTTGGACTCATCATGTTCGTTGGATTGAACCAGATGTAAATAATTTAAACTATGTTTTTGTTGCCATAGAAGCAGGAGCTCTAGTTCAGAGTCGTGATGGTGGCAGAACATGGATAGACCGAGTAAAACAAGGTCCTTATGATACTCACACTTTGGCAACTCATAGGAAAATGCCTAAGCGGCTGTACTCTTCTGCAGGTGATGGTTATTTTGAAAGCTTTGATTATGGAGAATCTTGGAATAGTCAAACAGAAGGACTTAGACATCATTATCTCCATGGGCTTGCTGTAGATTCGTCTGATCCCCAAAATGTAATTGTATCAGCTTCTCTAGGGGCTTGGCAAGCACATAATATTGAAAATGCCAACTCTGTATTATACAGAAGATCGGCAGATGGCGAAATCTGGAAGAATATTTCAAAAGGTCTTCCTGAATCCAAAGGAACAATAATTACAATTCTTGCCTCAAACCAAAATAATGCTGGAGAATTTTATGCTCTCAACAATCGTGGAATATTTATCTCTGATGATTCAGGTATTTCTTGGGTAATGCTTGAAATCCCCTGGCCCAAAGAATATCTTTTGCAACATCCTTGGTCCCTAGCAGTCAGAAAAGAATAGTTGTATGTAAGATAAATAAGAGCAAATGCTCTCAGTCTTTTCCAAGCTGTCATGGAGGGATAAATACAGCTCAGAATTCAGTTTCTAGGATACTGCTACGTAAAATACCTGCAGGAAAGGTTATCACTTATGGATATTTCAAAAGCACTTGGTAATCCTTCAGTATCAAGGACAATAGGTAGAATTTTGGTCGCACTCCAAATCCAATAATTAAGATGCCTTGTCACAAGGTAGTCATGTCCGATTTTAAAAATGTTAAATAATTAATATTAGGGTGTCTATGATTTTTTGAAACATTTAGAAATTTTTTCAGATATTAATAAGAATGGTAGAACGATGTCTGAAATCAATTTTATTTATTTCCAATGAATGAGAATGTGGGACAAGTCGAAGGTTTATCTTTTCAAGTAAAGCTAAAATTTATAAAAAATATAGTATTGGTTAATTTGATTAATACTTGATACCATAAATGTAGTCCTTTTTGTAAAAGTAACACAATAGCCAAAATCACTACCTTGTTTTGTCATATCACCACTCACTCTCAACGAAAATTTTTTATCATAGTGTAAAACGCGCGTTTTTGTTAATATGTTATGCTTTTGAACCTAATAAAAAAGTTTGGGAAAAACGTTAAAAAATCGAGACGGTCACTACAATCACTATCCCTTGTAGATGTTAACCATCAATCGCTATCATTTTATCTCATAACAGTCGCAACCGTTATACTGTTTATCCCAAACACTATGAGGAAATGCTAAGTTCTTCACATTCGAAACAACTAAAACAACTAAATATCTTTATTTTTGGTTCAATTGTTTTTCTTGCCATAATATATCATTTCCTTTTTCTCTAAAACTTTACTAGAATTTAATTATTATATTTTAAATCAAAATAAAATTATTTGAGTAAGATAAGTATATCTATACGAAAAATTTCATTTTAACTTTATGACTTTTTTTTACCAACTAGGGTCATGCTAAAAGCCTAAATTAGTACAATGTTCTTAAGATTGGAAAAAATTTATCTGCGTTGTATAATGAATTGTCATAGTAAATAAATAACAATACAATGAAATTATAGTGAAACCATAAAGAAAATCTTTAGTATAATATCTCAATTATACAACAATATCTAATATTATAGTTGCCGGTCTAGCTAATCAGAAATTAAGAATCTTAAGTACACTAACAATGATGTTAAGATATTATTTAATAAATTACTATTGATTGTTAATAGACCCTTCTAGTTGAAGTTCTTGTTGATTTTTCTGTTGTATCCCTGCTTTATGAAGTGAATAAGTAATACAAAATCCTAAAATAACTATATTCAATCCGATTA
>DATADQ010000111.1:0-8144 GCA_036258455.1 Nitrososphaeraceae archaeon
GTTCGTAAGATCAGTTAAAAATCCCTTTTCTGTAAATTCCCCAAGCCATATTTGATCAAGGCTGATTAGATCAACAACGGTATGGTTCTTTGCTTCGGATATAAGCCTCTCCCTCATCTCGTTATACGGATATGTTGTATAGTTTATTTGAATATCCAAATCTGGATGTCTATGTTTTAGCTCTTTAATCGCTGGCAGAATTAAAGATTTCCACCTTTCTGGGTCGCCTTGGTCTTCAAGTATTCCAGAAAGGACAACTTGCTTCTGAGCCGATAGCGTAGCAAAATTAGGAGCCGATATTACAATAAGCATTAATAAAACTAAGACTAAACAAGAGGATAATGCATTGGGAGTGTACACCAACAGAAGTAACTTTCATACGTTTTTAAGTTTTATCAGTGTCTCCTTTTCACTGCATGACACTTTTTGTTATATCAAATTCCCCGTCTACTTCTGTGCTAATTTCTCTCAAGATGCTTCAGTAAAGCTCCTCTTTTTTCAATAATTTCCTAAAATATTAATATCAAGTTGATCAATTATAACAGACAGCCTGCCTGGTCTGGTAAAATTATTTAACAGGCAAACTAAAGGAAAAAGTAGCTCCTATACCATGGGGGTTATTTTCAGCCCAGATTCTTCCTCCATGTGCTTCTATAATTCCTCTTGAAATATAAAGTCCCAAGCCTGTGCCGGACATGGATGTTGTAGTAAACTTTGAGAAAAGCTTTGATATCACTTGTGAATCAATACCCCTTCCAGTATCTGATATGCTGACAATTGCTTCCTTATGATGATTATTATGATTCAGGTATGCATTTATAGTAACTGTCCCATTTTCGGTGTATTTTAGCGCATTAGTAAGCAAATTGGAAATCACCTGATAAATTCTATCCTTATCCACAAATACAGTGATTGATTCTCTACGTTGGAAAACAATTTTATTTTTCTTACCGTTGATTTCTGTACTAACCCCATTTTCAATGTCACTTATTACATTCTCAATTTTCTCATTAAGATCAATTTCGATTTTTGAAAGCTTCAATAAACTGCCTTCAATTTTTGTAACATCTAAAATTTCGGTGGAAAATCTTTGAAGTCTTTTTGCATTTCTCATAATAACATCTAAGAGTCCACGTTCATATGTATCGGATATACGATCACGTAAAACATCCGCCAGTCCAAGGATAGGTTGAATCGGAGTCCGTAACTCGTGTGCTGCCATGTCTATAAACTCTTGCTGTACCTTCTGATGTTTTTTTAACCGTTCATTCGCTTCATACAATGATACGTTAGCATTTGTGAGCTTTCTTGCCATTATATCAAGTGAGGTATTGGAATCATTCAACTCTGCGGTTCTTTTGATCACCTCTTTCTCCATTGTGCTATTCCACCTAAGTAGTAATATTACAAAGAGCATAATGGAAGCAAAGACTCCTACTAATAAAGAGGTATTCTTGAGTCTTTCCATGAAGAGTGTTTCTTCTATCTTTGAAAAAATTGTTTTGGTCGGCGTTACAACTTCGAGAAAGTATCTCGGTTCACCCCGTACAAATATAGGCTGCCCTGTATTGATCCTTTCTGTCTTTCCATAATCATAAATGGCATAATTTGGAATTCCGCGTAAGAGAGTTCGTGTTAGATTGTTTAGTATCTCATTGTGATTAATAAAACTCTGCACTACATTTCCAAAAAAATTCTTTCCAACTAGGCTTCTGTCTGCTCCTACCGCAAGTATTGTTCCAGTCTCATCGAATACCACTAGGAATTGCGAATTAATATCATGTACATTTCCGTATCGAGCAAAAAATTTTTCCGTTGGTATTGATGCTCCTATTAACCCAACGTACTGGTTATTTTCTCTATTTATGATAGGAATAGCAATATACAAAGTGTATAAACCTTGTTTCTCAAAACCTTTTGAAAAGATTGGTTTTAAATCATTTTTGACGTATGTCACCCACTCTCTCTGGGAAAAATCTGCACCTACGTTTTCCGTGCCTCTCTCAGTTAGGCTTACAGTTACGACATCATTCTTATCCAATACAAAAATTTTGTCTACTATGCCTTGTATTAAGGGGAACCTTTCCTTCATAAGTGCTTTAATTTCTTCCCCATATAGTTCTCCTTCCTGAAAACTTGCAAAATTTGTCATACCGTCCAGGACTGTCATAACCAGAGTCAGGTCTGAACCTATATGCTGGGATACACTCTTTGAATTCGCTAATTGTCGATCAATTTGTTCCGTCAAAAGATTATCCTTTAAGTCTTTCTCTGTGATAACTTGGAAGAAATAAAATGCGATAAAGGAAAAAATGATTATCGTTATCATTGAAAGAATTCCTATTTTGTAAAGTTTTGGTAGAGAGAAGAACATTTTGTCAAACCTCTAATAATACGCTATTGAGCTCTAATTTCCTTTACTATAGTTTAAGCAAACATGTTGCACTACACGCAAAGTAATCATAAGCTATAGTTACTGGGATTTTAGATCTCACCACCTAACAACCAAGACCCACAAATTTAAAGGCTCCTTGTAAGACCTGTTTAGCATCTATTTCTTTGAATAAGACTGCATTTATCATACATTGTGGACTAAAGGATATTTTTTTTCACTATTTCGATAAACTTTTCCTTCTCGATTGGCTTTTGAATTAGTTGCTCCCGCTTTAAATCAGGTAACAGTGTTAGCATTTCCTCAGCAATTTCAAGGCAAGTCGCGAAAAGTATTTTTACATCATTCTTAACGTCTCTAAGTTTGCTATATAATTGGAAACCATTAAGTTCAGGCATCCTTATATCACTAATTATTAGATCATAAGTTGAAGGCTCCATTTCTACATAGTGTCTCAGCGCTTCACGAGAACTTGAAAATGTTTTTACTTCGAATCCTGCAAGCGTCAGAAAATTTTGTAGTACATACAAATCATCGATTTCATCATCTATAAGTAAGATTTTTGGAATCTGGGCCTTTTGTGTAATCCCTTCGATAGCAGATTTTTTTATTCCTTTGAGAGATCCGTACAATGACTCTACGGAGCTAATGACTCTTTGTGGCCTCCTTGAAATCAAATAAGTAGCATAAGAATACTTTCCTACTCCGGAATTACAGCTGTCAAATTCATTGAATATGTAATTATTAATAACTGGCCGAAGCGATCTTATGACTTGGTAAAGATCATTTCCGATTATGATTCCATTAGGCGGCGCCTGTGAATTTATTTTGGAGCAAAGATTTACTGTTGATCCGAAGAGGTCCTCATTGTCAAAATCATTCAGTTGAACTCTTGTTAGTTTTCCGTAGTCGGCACTCACCCTATATGAGATGTTAGGTAATCTATCGTCTTTAAGCAAACCATTAATATTGTATCCTTGTTCTATCTGAGCAAAGCAACATTCAAGAACGTTTTCAAAAGCCATTGTGTTTGTCGAATCTACTGTATCCGGAAAATATGATATTATTCCATCACCAACAGTTTTAATTACCTTAGCACGGTATCTCTTAAGCGTATTTACCATTGTGTTAATAAATGTTGCATAGAAATTTCTAACATTTTTGGGATTTCCAATGGTTGACACTATCCTAGTAGAGCCAACGATGTCAACAATAGTGATACAATAATTCTCAGATTTGGTAGTAAAGGATGCCTCCTTGTTATCGATTACTTTGATTTGAGGAGACAAATAAGAGCTCACAGGATCATGAGAGAAGTCGCCAACTGGTGGTGTCATATTATCTGAAGTCATACCGAAAAATCTTACCTACAAAAAAGTTACTTTCAGTTACTATTAAAGAATGCTTACTACTAAATCACTGATCACTTGATAAGTCAACCATTCTATAAACCAAGCCAGATTATGGAACCCAGTTCACTGACTTATCATCATATTTAATGAATAGCTGCCACATATTGGTTACATCATATATTCAGTATCAGACACGGCAATCACTTGCCAAGTGCAATTTTGATACTCCGGAGGAAATTTTCTTTGTCAATAGGTTTCTTTATAATCTCTTGAGATGTAATACCAGGAAGCATAGTCGTTAGTTCTTTTGCAGCATCAAGAGCAGAGGCAAATATAATTTTAGAAGATGGGTTCAATGCTTTCATACACTGATATAGCTGAAGGCCATTGAGATTTTCCATTCTTATATCCAATATAACTAAATCATAAAGTTTAGGTTCCGATGTAAAGGCTCTTAGTGCTTTATAAGAATCTGTAAACGACTTTATATCAAAACCCTTGTAAAATAAAAATGATTCATATGTTACCAACACGTCTGGTTCATCATCAACGATCATAATGCAAGGCTTGTATTGAGGGTCTTGATCAAACTTGTTACTAGATTGTTCTGTCAATTGGCTAGAAAACTGTTTAATGTCATCTTCGTGTGAATATGCCTTTTCATTCGAGTCTTGAACAACGTCGATATTATTATCTGAAGTTTGATTCCTTAATCTTCTCATAACGTTTCTTCCGGTCTCTGTTATGGATATGTCTGTACTAACATCTAACCATCCAAGAAGTTGTAGCATCTTAATGTATCTTACGCAAACGTTGTAATTTAACCCAGTTTTTGTAGCCAAATTGGTCTTTTTTGTTGGGCCATCCTGAAATAACATCGAGAGAATTCGCTTCGTCACATCAAAAGAAAAAGACCCAATGCTCTCTGCCATTTCTAAAATCTTAACCGTTCCGCTATATCAAATTTCCTTATATTATGATTACGAAGTAGATAGAAGTAACGGAAGGTCTTTTTTCGCAAAAAGACAGATCACATGTTCACTTACCACAAAACCACATTACAGAAATTGAAAATCTACTTTATGATTTTTATTAAATTGATGACATCAAGTCAATATTGCTTATTTTAAACTTGTGTATCTCAACTCGAACTGTTACTAGGCTACCGCCGCTTTTACTTTTGTTGGGAGTTTAGTCGAGGTATCGCTCTATTACACTTCCGTCATTTATCTTGTATATTGCTAATTGAGTGTTTCTATAAAAGTAAACTAACTATTCAGTTTCATTGCTAGAATTACCTAGGGTAGTTATATTGACAACGGTTGGCCCCTCTAGCACTCCTGCTATCTGTCCTGAAGTTGTTTGTTGTAATTTTTGAGGTACTGAAACTGTAAATGCTGGTTCTTCCTTTTTGTCTCTTCAGGTTCAATAACGGCAATAGCAAGAAAGAAAGCAAGAAAGAAAGGAGAGAATATCCCTGCCAATATTAAAATAGTCTTTCTGTTGTTTATTTGGGTTCCCATGACGCTAAATAAATAGGAAGGGAGTTATATTAACACATGTCCTTTTTTGTAAAGCATGAATACTTTATGAAAGTCTGTATTTGGATCATTTTCTATTGTCTCGAATAAATCACCTGATTCTCCAGCGGTAGTCACAAGGATAATCTTACCTTTACTTTTTTCCTCATAACTCTTGATAACATAGTTAAGTTCTTCCTGTTCTTTCCTATCGAAGTAATCCGCTTCATCTACGAATAAATAGGCAACATCGACATAGCCTCTAACATCCTTCAGTCTCTTTGTAGGAAATACCTTGAATTTAGTATTGTTAATGAAGCACTCTGTACGTTTACTATCTCTTATTACGTTTCTATATTCATTATCAAATAAGTTCCATTCTTTCATAAAATAATTCTAAACCCTTTTCTACATTCTTAAATTTTTTATCATGCGTTATTATCGTGGGAAACTTATATGTAATTTCATAGTTGTCGATTGAATATGCAAATGTATTTTTGATACCTGCCTGTAAAATTTTTTCATGAATGTACTATCTATCCCTCATTGTTATAGATTTGGAAGCCTACCATAATTTCTTGGTAATGGCCGGGATAGGAAATTAATACCGTAATCAACTTCCAAATATCCAACTCCTAGTTAATTTATTTATAAAACTTTTTTACTTTTCTGAATATTATGCATTATAGGAGATGTCCGAGAATACAGACAAGACTACCTCTGAACCACAAAGTGGACTAAATTACACAATACTATTGCTCATTGCAGGCCTAGCGGTAATTTATCAGATATTCAATTATATACTCCCTGAAAAGGAGGGTGAACTAAGCCCAATTGATTATGTGTTCACAACAAGTATCCTGATCTGTGCCATCTCGTCATTTATTGTTGCAAAAAGGTATGGCCGCTCAGCAGTATTCGGAAGAGCCTACCTTGCGTTGGGAATTGGATTCACAGCATATGCTCTTGGCGATATTATTTATAATTATTATACTGCAGTTTTAAAAATCGATCCTTATCCTTCAGTAGCAGACATTTTCTTTTTTGCCTATTATCCCTTTATAATTTATCACCTGATACGAAATATCAAGTTCTTTAGACGAAAAATCAGTATACGAACAAAAGCTTGGTTAGCAGCGATCCCAGTTGTAATAGTATTGCTGTACTCGTACTTTACATTTCAACAAGATGAATATAGTTTATTTGATTATTATTACGGATTAGCCTTCGTAGCAGGATCTGCGACTTCACTTTCTTTTGCTATTCTAGGTACCCAAGTCTTTAGGCAAAGTGTACTTGCTGCTGTCTGGTCACTTCTAGCCGTAGGGATTTTCCTAAATACCTTTGGGGATATCAATTACTACTATCTTGAAATATTTGGACTTTATACCAGAACTCATTTTGTAAATGTCTTATGGTTTGTAGCTCCTTTGATTATCACTTATTCCCTTTACAGACACTATAAAATAATCTGATAGAGTTTCGTAATTTTAGAATTTGCATCATGACTTATTTAGCCATATAGTACTGGGTACAATAATACCATTATCTCATTTTAAATAAATTATTTCGAACATATTTGAGATTTCGAACACAAGAAATTTGAATGAATTATTACCAGAAAAGTATTATACTAATACTAATACCCAGAACCCCTTTACACACAAAGGTTCAAATCCCCTTGGGCCCACTTTGATAACGACGCTTAAATCTTGGCCCGTATATAAATAGACAGTATACTAAGATGAGTAACTTAACATTAGACATGTAGTGGTGCTCTCGAAGATGAATGTAAAGAATTTCTAATAAAAACTAAAGATTAAAGTACAGATTATTGAGCCAAGTGACAGGCTATAAACGACTGCTAAGCAACAATAAATTCGTGGACTCTAAATTGCATAAAATGCGATTAATTGACGAAATGTAATTGAGAGTGGGCCTAAAAATTCAGTCAAAAACAATTCACACCCCTTGGGTTGGATAAGGATAGTTAACATACTAATCCCGATGACATCTTCAAATAATCCAGTAAAACATTATCTCTCTGCCTTTACGAGTGAATATGTCAAGACTCCAGCAGATATTGCCAAAAATGATATGAATCCAACTAAAATAAATTCCATTTATCTCACTCCATTTATATTATTTGGCTTGACTAACTCTTGGTAAACATCTGGATAACCCGAAATAAGCTCCAGATTAACTTCCAAGACATTCACATATGGCGGAGCAAATACTAGGACATTGCTTACCTTGTTTTTTTCTACGTTATATTGAATGGCTGTTTTCAATGTGCTCTGTGGAAGTCCTGTTGCTTTGCTTATACGTGGAATTTGTGAATAAGCATCCTCTGGTGTTATATGAGGGTCTACTGCAGATGTTGAATTGGTGGCAGGTCGAATATGGAAAAGCTTTTCAGATTTAAATTCTTGAGCAATAAGCTTGGAACCGACAACTTCTCCGTCAAGTGTTAGTAGGCTTCCAGTTGATTGAAATGGAAGTGTGATACTGCCAACAAGAACCAATGAGAGTGGATAGGCTATTCCTGCTGCAATTATCATTAGAATTACAACACGAACAGAGGGTTGCAAGTTTTCTTGGAAAATATTCTTTACGTCATTTGAAATTAGAAGTCCAGTTTTTTTGTAAATAAATTTTGTTATATCTTTTATCATTTTTGAATCACCCTATAAATAGTGTTAATATCATATCAATAATTTTTATTGCTACAAATGGTAACGCTGCACCTCCAATCCCATAGATTAACATATTTTTAATAAATGTCTTTTCTGGGGGCTCTGGTTTGAACTTTATTCCTCTCAATGATAATGGAATTAGAGCTGGAATGATAAGTGCGTTGAATATGAGCGTAGACAGTAT
>DATADQ010000112.1:0-6561 GCA_036258455.1 Nitrososphaeraceae archaeon
TTTACAATTCTTTTAACAGTACCTTTGTATTTTTCCAGAACTAAAATATCGTCTGGGCCTAAAAATGCCATCGTTGTTGGATGTTCAAGTCCCTGCACTACTAGCTCAGCTTTTAAATTAGAATCTTTAACACTAGGTAATACATAAGTCTCATTTTTCTCCTCTTGGTTTTGTTGTGCAAATATGAGCAAGATCTGATTTCCTAATGAGATTAAAATAAGCGATGATAAGCTCAGCAAAATAGTATAGATCGTTTGCATATCAGTATAGTTTGTGATTGTCTCCCCCTTTACTTTATATATGCTATTGTAATCATTTCTGCAGATAAGATAAGCCAGCCATTTGAGGTTGCATATTATACAATAGTGACTCTCAACAGCACTATCAAGGTCTGCTAGATTTAGGATTTTTGCAAGAGCTAGAAAATTTTTTTGAGGCGACTTTGATAAAGTGCAGCCCCATTATGGTTGCGATGGATATAGAAATCATCAATATAATACTATTACTAGAACGCATCACTGTCTTCCAGGGCACCAGAACTCCTTTTTCTTTTGCTCTATCAGAAATCTCTCCAGGGAATCTTAAATCGATGTTGATTTTATCTGTAGCGGTTTGCTCCATAGGCTGTAGATCCTTCATATACGTTATAAATTGGGTCCTGCTTCCATTACGATAGGGTTCATGATAATGATCAGTATAATCAATTTTTTCAACCAGTCTTCCCTTCATCATTTCAGTATTAGGATTTTCGTATTCTTGGAATTCAAGTGTTCCGTTTATCGTTAATACTGGACTCTTCATCAAAATAGGGATGGAAGTAATATAGGAATCATTAGCCCTCACTTCACCTAAATGTATTATTCCGTTTGTGACTCTCATCGGCTTTGTATGATTTTTTTCGTTTTTTAACTCGGCATACGCGCTATCTGAAAGATTCAAAGTCATATCAAATCTGGTTGGGATAGAAATCTCTATGTAATCATAATGCGAGGATGTTGTTGGTAAACGCAGAGGACCGCTTGAATTGATAATTGCTTCATAATGCCCGTACAACTTTAAGTCATTTATTTTCACATTATCATAGTTGTATTCATTTAGTTGCTGCGAATAATTTTCTGGTAAGAATTCAGTTCTCTGGTGATTTGAGATAGACATATTTTTTGCGTACAAGTCATAACCTGCTTCTTTGGGTAAAATAATAACCGATGAGCTATTTAGTACTGCTTGTCCCTCAGCATCTGTATTTTCTATAATTTTTTTCGTATCGAACAGTCTTATATCTGCACCTGTATACCTACTTTGATCTACGCTGGAAGTACCAATGGCAGGCGTGTATGGTATTATAATCTCAATTGGGTTTGGAATTTTAGAAAATGTCGAGAAAAGTTGTTCAGGTGACCTCGATGTTGCTTCGAAATACCCAGCAGCGTTGACGTATATGATCTTGCCATTTCCATAGTTTTTCTCAATAGCAAATGGTGCAGCTTTTTGATTGTCATACATATAGTATGATGTAGCTGTTATATCAGATCTCATAAACTCAAAATCTGTTGCAACCCCAGATATGTTGAGCGTACGCTCTCCTCCGTTATAGGCAATACTATTAAATTTACTTTCGTTTCCAACACGAATACCCAATAATTTGCTAAATATGCCGGGATAAAAAGCGTTACTATGGTCGTTGGAATTTCCACTCATCAGAATAAGAGTCCCGCCTTTCTTTACATATTCTAAGTAGGGTTTGGCATTGCCGTTATTTCTCCTTTCATCTTTTTCTGACGGGTCGAATGTTAAGATAATATTTTTCTTCGAAAAAGCTGAGTAATCACCTTCTATGTATGTACTATAATTCATTTTACTCAATGCAAGCATGGTCAGCGGATAGTAGTGACTTTTGTAAAGCTGTTCCTGATTATTATTTGCCGGTGAATCTGAGAACGCTATTTTTAGCGGTTGAAACTCTGCTATATTAAATGATGATCTGATTCCTACCTTAGATATAGATACTGGGTTTTTCTCACTTAAGATATGAATTTTAAGAACATCATCGACATAAACATTAATAGCATTATCTAAAAATGCAACTTTTATTGTATACCATATTCCTTTTTCTTTTGTTACCTCAGCATTTTGTGACAACAACGACCATTTCGAATCTTTCTCATGCCTATTTTCATTTTGATCAGATCTTATCTGTTTTTCTGAAAGTTCTAAACCACCATCTCTAAGGGATACTTGATATTCTGTATTTGCATCCTCCCATAAAATTCCGACTCTATTTCTCGATCCATTTTCACCAATTACCCGAAATTTACCTTCGACATAATTTATGCCATTTTTGCCAGAAATCTCGTAATCCTGTTCCCGGATTGGTTTAGACCATAACGTTAATTCTTTTTTATCACTATGCAAGGTTATACCCTTTCCATTCCTTTTCATTTCGGGTAAATTATCATAATCGAACGATTTGTTATCATATCGTAAAATATTCTTACTCGAAACTGCCGGTAATGGCTCATCGTTTTGATAAATTAAGGCAATGTCTCCTTTTTCCGACGGCGGAAACAAAGGAGGAACGGTCAGGACAGTATAATTATCGTCCTGGTAAGATTTCTGGAAATTCCTTAATGCAAAAAGAACAGGTTCTGACAAGTGTTCCGGTGCATCGATATTCTTCTCTGGTAATAGAATATATCTAGCATTAGTGTACACTAGTAAATCGTAAAACTCCTCTAAGTTGGAGGAATTCATCGTGAACGGGCTTTGGAAGAGCTTTGATCTCGGGATACTAGTGAAGCTTTCAATTTTCCCGGATATGTCTTTATTAAGATCATCTAGTTCATTTGAAGGAATTGCAATACCAACTGCTTTCTTCTGCATAGAAGCTTTATGCAAAAAATTAAGAAAATTCATTTCTGAAGTAGTAGGAAAATTTGTTCTATGAAAGTCTTGTCTGGACAAGTCTTTATAACCAGCAAATAGAAGTATTGAAAAACTAGCAGATGAAATGACAAGCGCGACAAACATACCAGATGCAAGAATCATGATAGTATTTCTACGTTTTATAAAAATTATAATTTCATAAATCAGTAACGAAGCGAAGCCAGCCAATCCTATCATTACATATTTACTGAATCGGTGTTCATTGTAGTATGACCCAATAAAAAGAGTGACCACGGCTATTATTCCAAAAACAAATATACCTTTTTCAAATTTTCTAAAGATATAGGAAATGACGAAGGCTATACCAAGTAATCCCGTTGCTCCTAGTTTCATAGGATACAGATACCAAGGAACATCACTTGCAGAAGCTGAGCCTATTTGGATCGTTATGTCATCCGCTGAAAGTTGGTCCCAAACTAGAAATGTGAATAAATACAAGTACGCAGCCACAGACACTGTAACTATTTGCAGGACATGTCTTGAACGATAATTTAATTTCATACGATCCTTAAAAAAATAATGCAATCTGGGTATAATTCCAGAAATTGAAGTAATCCAACTCATACATACAAGAAGAAAGGAAAGGCCCAGCAGCGGAATGCCTACCATTTCAATATTAGTGTAATAACTCTCATGGGAGAAATAATTTACAAAAAAAGTGATTGAAAAAGCAATCAAAATAGAAGCAAAATTAATGGTCCTATTTGGCAATCTGAATAATAATAGCAATATAGCGGCAATCATAATGAATAAATAAAACTCAGGATGTGAAAGAATGCCTGTGACCACAATTGCTACAAGTAAAGAAGTATACTGTAGTTTGTTAATGCGCCCATTGTCTTCCTTGATAATTCCCAATAGGATGAAGCCTGAAGGCAAAGTTATAATTAAAAGTGGAGTAGTAGGAGTAGGATGTCCAACTCCCATGAACGTAGTGGGAGTGCGAACGTCATGAGTCTTTGCTGATCCCAATTCAAAAATTTCCTTGGTAGAATAGCTAGTTATTGGTTCTCTCGCAGCCAGATCAAGAATATAAAGCCAGCCAAATCCAGAGCTCAGCACAAACAATGTCGAAGCAAGAACAGCAGCTCTTTGTCTTCGCCTTGGCATCCACTTTATAAAAAAATAATAAACTGCAAAGATTGGCATCATGTTTAGAAAGTTGATCGCTACATACGCATTGACTGGAGGTGAATCCGACAAACTAAAAAGTGAAGCAAGCAGTGCAGAAAAAAATGGGGGGATTATTAACGAATCAAAGCCTGATGCTGCAATATCTTTAAATGAATCTGAATTAATTAGTAGAGCCCTCCCATGATGCAGCCACTGATCTCCATTGATAACCCCATTATCTAGATAATACGTATAAAAAATTACTAGGGCAAATAAGCTTGCAAATACGGTACCGACTGAGAAGTTAGTCCTCAAAAGGTTCCAAAACCTTAGCGCAGCTAATGAAAAAAAATACCTGAAGCTACAATAGTTGAGCGCTAGAGCCATCCTTTTCTGTACAAAAAACAAAAGAAGTATCGCTGCATTGATAGTAATAATTATGATTTTGTTTAATTCCGGAACAGACTCTAAGTTAGAAGATACAGCATACACCGCTAATCCATTGATGAGTATACTGACAAGATATGCAAGTAGCATCGTTAGT
The DNA here is from genome assembly GCA_036258455.1 of Nitrososphaeraceae archaeon. GTDB lineage: Archaea > Thermoproteota > Nitrososphaeria > Nitrososphaerales > Nitrososphaeraceae > TA-21. Next base: position 4,601 of record DATADQ010000112.1, read on the forward strand.
AATGGTTTTTTTTTCAATAAAGGGCCATTCCCTGACGTAATTTTTATCAGTGCATAGCCTGGAACAAAGAAACAAAGTGCAATTCCGGATCCCAGTTGTAATATATTGGAAGGTGAACTAAGGAATTGTTCCCAAGGAATGAACAGGTCTCGAACCGAATTATTAGCAGGATTCGGGAATACTACGATAGATAATAAGGCAATGTATATAGCAATAAAAACAACATTTGATACACTATCATAATTTTCTGGCAATGACCGCTTTTTTTCTGACAATGAATCTCGCTGCAAGTTAGAATAAAAAATCTTATTATCATCTTCTTGATAATATCTAACTAGACCAAATAACAAAATAGAAAGTAGGACTGATAGCGGAGCTGAAATCCAAGGATGGACTGATAATAGATATGAAAGAATAAGATATACAGCAAGACCTGCAATCAAAGGTCCAGCTAATGTTGAAAGGTAGTATGCAAATGGTGATGACGATGATTGCGGTAACGGTTGCAATAGAACAATGAGAACAACAAAAAGGTTTCGTATTAATGTTATCCATTTTTTAGATAGCCTTTCTTATCTGCGCATTAGGGCAACCTTTATGTCAGACCTTGCAAAGTACAACAAGACTCTAATCGCTACCGTATTTATTTTCCATATTAATTATTTTTTTGCTTAATAATTGTATTATATGATTCTTCCTAATCGATTAATAACCTGAGTTATATAAAAAATAGCAAATCATAAATGCTCATAACGCTTAATCTAGTATTTAGAAGGGAGAATTACTCTATTGTTCAGCAATTTGAGGTGAAGGTATAGTTGTGACATTTCAAACTCAAAAGTATCAAAATAGCGAATTAGATAGAAAGCGATGGCTAATCCGCTATCTGTTAATTGCGGCAGTTGCAGTAGTATTAGCCTTCAAAACTTACTTATTACTATATAGTATAATTGACTTCACCCTTGGAATTTACAGTTTCTTTTCTAGTTTCGTTTTGTTAAATATCCTCATATTTGCATACTTACGATATCGTGATCCTTTTACAAAAGTCAAAGACGCTCCTCTTCCAAAAAGCCCTCCTTTGTTTTCCATAGTGGTTCCTGTTAAAAATGAGGAAGAAAACATTCGAATCTGTGTCGAATCATGTCTTAAGCAGACCTATGAGAACAAGGAAGTGATTATAGTCAATGATGGAAGTACAGACAAGACCGGCCAAGTATTGGATGACATTCGCAAAGAATGGGGTCCTGACAAATTGCGAATTTTCCATTTATCAAAGAGTGTAGGCAAGAAGCAGGCAATAGAAGTAGCAAGCAAAATTGCTCGCGGAGAAATATACGCGTTTATGGATAGTGATTGTGACATGGCACATGATGCGGTGGAAAAGGCATCCAAGATCTTCGCTGCAGATAGTCTGCTAGGCGCCTTATCCTCACATGGTAGAGTACGAGGCTCACACAGCGGAAACTTACTTCAGAAAATGCAGGATGTTTATGTTGACGGTTCATGCAGGGCTGTAAAGGCGGCCGAGACTAGCTTTTCTTCAGTCACCTGTTGTTCAGGTTCACTAAGCTTTTACAAGAGAGCAGCTGTACAACATTTCATTCATGACTGGGCACACGATAAATTTCTTGGAATAGAATTCAAGTTTTGTACTGATAGACGTATGACTGCGTATGTCCTGGGTACAAAGCCACCACTTCCTGGCCAATCCTATGAATCAAACGAGGGCGAACGTCATGCACTAGGAAATCAAAAATCTAATAACAATAGCATCGATAAAAGACATAATCAGGGCTCTGACGATCTTCCCATCTTGGAGACCGGGGATGATGATTTGCAGACTCTTAAAATTACTTCAGATCCTGATATTGATCAGAAGCAAGAATCACCTGACCGTCCTTACTGGAATGTTGGTTACAGTCAGAGCGTAAGAGTAAACATAGGTGTGCCGACTACTC